>JAEUIF010000266.1 GCA_016795185.1 Planctomycetia bacterium
CCTGGCTAATGGACCAGCCCAGGTCAGGCGATCGCGCCCGGCCTCGACGCCGGCGGCAGGCAGGCAAGCCTGTGCCGCATTCGGAAACCGGCGTCATCCTCTCCGCTTGCCGACATAGGAGTTAGCCGTGACTGCCGTGAAGAAATCGGGCGTCCTCTTCGCCAGCAACAACGACACCAACGACACCAACCATTTGCCGATTCCGGTTTTCGAGAACTCGCCGACGTTCAAGATGGCGCTGCGCCAGCTGCACTCGGTGGCCGAGCACATCAACATTGATTCCGGTGTGCTGGAACGCCTCAGCCGGCCGAAACGCTCGATGGTGGTCAGCGTTCCGGTGCGCATGGACAACGGCCGGACGGAAGTTTTTGCCGGCTATCGCGTGCAGCACAGCCTGACCAGCGGCCCGGCGAAAGGCGGCCTGCGCTTTCATCCCAGCGTCGATCTCGGCGAAGTGGCGGCGCTGGCCATGTGGATGTCCTGGAAGTGCGGCATCATGAACCTGCCCTTCGGCGGCGCGAAGGGCGGCATCGCCTGCGACCCGTCGAAGATGTCGATGGCCGAGAAGGAAGGCGTCACCCGCCGCTTCACGTCCGAGGTGCTGTCGATCATCGGCCCGCATTCCGACGTGATGGCCCCCGACCTGGGCACCGATGAACAGACGATGGCCTGGATTTACGACACCTACAGCATGAGCATTGGCTACGCTTGCCCGGAGGTCGTTACGGGCAAGCCCGTCGAACTGGGCGGCTGCCACGGGCGGCGCGAGGCCACCGGCCGTGGCGTGGTCTACTGCATTCGTGAGGCCCTGCACGAACTGAACCTGAAGCCCACGGAATCGACCGCCGTGGTGCAGGGTTTCGGCAACGTCGGCACGGTGGTCTGTCAGGAACTGAGCGCTTTGAACGTGCGCGTCATCGCTGTCGGCGACCGCTCGGGCGCGGTGCGCAACCCGCGCGGCATCGAGATTCACGCCCTGAACCGCCACGTCAACATCGAGGGCAAGCCGCTCAAGGATTTCCCCGATGCTGAAGCCATCTCCTCCGAGGAGTTGCTTGCGACCCCCTGCACCATCATGGTGCCGGCGGCGCTGGAGCGGGTCATCACGCTCAAGAACGCCCACCAGTTGCGCTGCCGGATTTTGGCCGAAGGCGCGAACGGCCCGACGACGCCCGAAGCCGACGAGATCCTGGCCAGCAGCGACATCTTCGTGATTCCGGACATTCTCTGCAATGCAGGTGGTGTCACGGTGTCGTACTTCGAGTGGGTGCAGGATTTGCAGCGCCTGTTCTGGAGCGAATCGCAGGTCAACGACCGGCTCCGCGAGCTGATGGGCGAGGCCTTCCAGCGTGTACGCAAGGAAGCCCGTGACCGCAACATCTCCATGCGCATGGCGGCCCTGAGCCTCGGCGTGCAGAAGACCGCGCACGAGAAGATGCGCCGCGGCCTGTATCCGTAAGCCCGAGGCGCCAGTGCTGGGGCCTCTCTTCTACTACGACCTGCTCGGCCTCTTGCGGCGGCCCCGCTTCATCGCCGTGCGCTGCCTGTACGCGCTGGCGCTCCTCATCGCCCTGTTCTGCCTCTATGCCAGCTGGTTCGGATTGGGTTCGTTCGGTGAACCGCTGTCGCCGAGCCGCGAGGCGGCCTTCGCCACCGACTTCTTCTTCACCTTCCTGGCGGTGCAACTGGCGGCCGTGCTGGTGCTGACGCCAGCTTACACCAGCGTGGCGATCGCGGAGGAGCGCGAGGCGGGCCGCCTCGACTTCCTGCTGACTTCCGAACTGAGCAACCGCGAAATCGTGCTCGGCAAGTTCGCCGCGCGCCTCGGCAGCGTCGCCCTGATCCTGCTGACGGGGCTGCCCATCCTGGCGCTGATGCAATTCCTCGGCGGCGTCGATCCCAACCTGGTGCTGGCGGGCTTCGCCGCCACGCTGGCGACGATGGTCAGTGTCGGCAGTTTTGGCGTGTGGGTTTCGGTGAATTGTGAACGCACCTATACGTCGCTCTGGTGGACTTACGTCGGCGTGGTCGCAGTGCTGCTAGCGGGCTGGTGCTGTCCGGGCTTGCACCTCGGCCACCCCGCAGTGGTTTACGACCAGCTGGATACTGCTTTGCACCGTAACGATGATCTGGCATCCGTGCTGCTCTGGTTGGTCACCGGATATACGGCGGTGCATGCGCTGGTAGCCGTGGCCAGCCTTTGCTTCGCGATTTTGTTGTTGCGCCCGGTATTCGGGCCGGCTCCTGCCGCGCCCCCGCCCGCCCCACGACCTGCGGTTGTGGTGCCACCGCCGCCCAACGCCGAGATCTGGGCCTGGCCACGTCCGCCCGTTAGCGACAATGCCCTGCTCTGGAAGGAAATGCACTTGTGCGCGCTCCGGCTGACACCGGAGTTTCGCCAGTTGCTCAACGTGTGGGCCGTGCTGATCGCGCTGTATGTTGGGGTGATTTTCGGCGCGATGCTGTTCGGGGCATCCCAAACCGAAGGATCGCTTCGCGAAATACTGGACCTCGCCAGCCAGGCTCTTTGTGGCTTCGCCGTCGGTCTGGCGAGCTTGCTCTGGCTGGGCATCGCCCTGCGCGCGGCCAGCACGGTCAGCCGCGAGTGCGAGCAGGGCACCCTCGATTCTCTACTAACCCTACCAGTGGATCGCCGCGACATCCTCTGGGCCAAATGGCTCGGCAGCATCCTGAGTGCTCGGCTCTGGTCATGCGTGCTGCTGGCCCTTTGGCTGTTCTGCGTCCTGGTCGGCGGCTTGCACCCCCTGTCTGGACTGCTCCTGGTGACGGCGTTTCTCGCCTTCACGGCTTGCACCGCTGCCTGGGCGTTGCTCTGCTCCGTGGTCAGCCCGAATCGGCGCTACGCCACGTTGTTCACCCTGCTGGGGTTGGTCGCCTGGAACCTGGCACCGTGTTTGATGAAGGAACCGTACGCGCACTTATCACCCGTGCTCAGCCTGTGGGCACTGGATTTCCCGCCCGACGGCGTAGTCATCCGGTGGGGTGCGGTCACGCCCAGTGGTCCCAGTTCGCACCTCGATCAATCCGTCGAGGTGAGTTTCGCCTGCCTGGGCGTGTTGTTCGCCGCCGTATGGGCCCGCATCTTCTGGCAACTCGCCATGCACCGCTTCGAGGCCGAAAGCGGACGCCGCCCAACTTGAGCGCTGTGCGTTCGGCAGCCCGGCTCCGCCCCTGCAAATCATACACCCCCGCCACCTCCCGTACTTAATTCATTTTTCACTTGAAAGTTACGCTTCGGCAAAATACCCTTTCACAAACGGAATGCAATTATTTATGTTCTACATTCAGAATAGGCTCCGGTTCGACGCACTAGATTGACATGCTGACCAGTAAAGACACGCAACAGACGATTCCTCTCCCGTCCTGAAGAAGCGGACTACGGGACGCTTTCGGTCAGTGCGAGGATTTCTCTGTGCCCAGCAGGAAAGTCTCTGTTTGTTTTCCGGCGACCGTTCCCGGCCGTCCGGAATCGCTCTTCTGACCCTCTCGAAAGGAGTTGCCCCCATGTTCTGGAAGCGCAAGACCACTGGCCCCGCCCCCCGGCGTGCATCGTTCCGGCCCACGCTCGAAACGCTGGAAGCCCGCGAAGTGCCGGCCGTCATCGAACTCGGCGCTGCTCAGGCGATCGATGCCACAGCCGCCGTCCGCTACAAGTCGTTCGCCAACACCGGCAGCCGGGAAATTTACGTGGGCAAGCCCGACCTGGGGGTCGGCGCGAACCGCAGCGAGGTCGATTTCAGCTGGCTGAAGCCGGGCGAGTACAACATCGCGTTCTCGTACGACGGCGCGACCACGCTGACGACTACCGTCACCCCGGCCCCCGGCACGGGCGGCAGCTCCAAGAACCTGTTGTACACGCTGGCAGCCCCACTCACTAACCTGGACGCCTTCGAGATCATCCTGGCGGATCGCCACGGAGCCGGGCAGGTAAACGTCACCAATTTGCAGGTCGATGGTGTGGACGTGGGCACCGGAACGTTCAATGGCAACGGCCAAGTCCAGTCCTGGAAGTTCGCCGCCCATGAAGTCGCCGACGGCGCCTTTACCTTCACGGGCACCATCCATCTGAGCGGCACGTTTTCCGGCGGTGACGAGAAGAGCAAGCTGGAAATCAAGGTCGGCGACGCGGTCGGCTACAACCTGCCCGAGCTGCCCGTCGTAACACCGGGCGCGGACGGCTTCACGGGCGAAGGCGGAGTCCGCTTCAAGTCCTTCGGCAACGGCAGCACCAGCGGCGACGTTTATGTCGGCAGGCCGGACCTGGGTATTGGTGGCGCGAACCGCACAGAGACGGGCGGCATCATCTGGGAAACCGACCTGGCTTATTCCTTCACGATCACCTATAGCCAGGCCACCAATACCTTGACGGCCACGATCGCTGGCAAGACCGTCGTCTACACCGGCCTCACCCCGGGCAGCGACGGTTGGAACGCGCTGCGCATTGACGTGGTCAACCGTCAGGAAGGCAACACGGTGCATCTCGATAACGTGGAAGTCAATGGAGTGGCCGTCGGCAACTTCTACAGCGGGAGCGGCGGCAACACCGACTACCAATCGTGGACGGTCTCGAACCTGAATCTGAACGGCGATTTCACGATTACCGGCGAGATGACGCTGCACGGCGCGTTCAGCAACAGCAGCGAACTAAGCCGGGTTGAAATTCAGGTCGGCCACCGTTCGTAATAAATTGACTGCATCCGCGCATTACGGCCCGGGGCGCATCCCGCCCCGGGCCGTGGCGTAGACAAATCGCGCTGGAAGCGAAAGACCTCCGGCACCGCCGCACGGCGGATCAACCTCCATGTGCTCGTCGACCGAGCCGCGCGGAGGGGGCAACGGCCGACCGGCACGGTCACCTTCACCGCCATCGGTCCGTCGGGCAGCACCACGCTGGGCAGCGCCGCGGTCGGGCCAGACGGTCGAGCCACGCTGGTGGATGTGGACAGCGGCTTGATCGGCCAGCCGGGCGTGATCGTCCAGGCCGCCTACTCGGGCGATGCGTTCTTCGCGGCGGCGGTCAAGAACGACGGCGGCGCGAACGCCGCGCAAGCGATGGCCGATCCGCCGGTGAACGACAACCCGCAGATTCCGGCCAACGCGCAGAACCTGACGGTGGTCGTGGTCGCCGGCAAGAACGGTGTCCAGCGCGCCGAGTGGCGAGATTCAGCGCGGGCGTATTACGGGGCGGACGCTTACATTATCACGAATGTGCACTCGGTGGCGGACCTGGGGGCGCGGCTAGCCCAGCTGCCGGCGGGCAGCATTTCACGGCTGGTGATTGCGGCGCACGGTAATGATGATGGAGCACAACTCGGCAATACGGGAGTTGCGGCGACTCGCTTCAACAGCGCAAACCTAAATGCGAATGCCGAAGCAAGCCAGCAAATTCGGAATGCGCTTGCCGCCAACAACGCACTCGTCGATCTGCAAGCATGCAGCTGCGCGATGGGGCAGGCCGGTTTGAACAACCTGCAAAACATGGCAAATATTCTGCGGGCCCGGGTACGCGGCGCCGACAACCTAATTGGCAGTTGGAATACCGGAATTGATCCAGCAAACACCAATTGGATCACCGTGAATCCCCAATAAGGTTCGGTCGTGGGTCGAAATTTGCAGCAGCGGAAGCTTGACGGGCTTCCGTTGCTGTTCGTTAATGCAATTAGCTCATCCCTGTTGAGTTATCATCTCGCTCTTCGAGAGGAGACTGTTCATGATGCGCCATTGTTGTTGGGCAGTCTTGGCGATGTGTGTAGTTTTCGGAATTCAAGGCGCTGCTCCGGGAATTGAGCCGATGAACCAAACTGTAGTCGACCGCGAACCAGCCGCCGAGTTCACACGCCCAGACTCACACAGCATTGAGGATGTCTTGTTCACACCGGACGGCAAGCATCTGGTGGGACTAGGTCAAGACCGGCAGACAAAAAATGGCGTCATTGATTTCTGGGATGTCCAGTCCCGCAAACTGGCGCGACAGCTGACGCAGCCCGGTCCCGTGGTCGCGGCCACTTTCTCTTCCAACGGCAAGGTTCTGCTAACGTCAGGTTGGGACAAGAAACTCTACATCCGGACGGCCCCGGACTGGGCCATGCAGCATGCCTTCGATCACGATCCGCCCGGTCAGGTGGCCCAAAAGCTCGCGCTGTTGCCCAGCGGCAAACAGTTCGCGAGCGGGAACAGCAGCTATGACGGACCCAGGCTCTGGACCCTGGAAACACGCACCGCGCGTGCGCTCAAGGGAGTCCCCGAGCAAGTGAGCGGCCTGGCAGTCTCATCGGACGGCAAACGGTTGGCAGTCGTTTACAGTGCGCCGGTCGCCGAAATCTGGGACCTCGAACGTTTTCAGGTGGTCAAGCATCTGGCACTCGAAAAAGGCGCGCGCCGGCAGGGCGTCTTTGTCAGTTGTGCGTTCAGTCCCGACGGCCGATGGTTTGCCGCCGGCTGGTCGGGGACGGCCGCCGGTCCCAAGCTGGCGGTGACGATTTGGGACGCCAACACGTTCGCGATGCACAAGGAATGCGACGGTCTAACGGATTTTCCCTACGCCCTGGCGTTCAGCGCCGACAGCAAGCTATTGGTCAGCACGATGGGCGGTGAACGTAACACGCCGGCCAAGGTCTGCCTGTGGGAGGCCGAATCTGGCAAGCTAGCTCACGCCTTCAGTCCCTACAAGCACGGCTGTATGCAGCAGGCCCTGTCGCCCGACGGCCGCTGGCTGGTCACCTGCGGCGTGGACTGCACCCTACGCTTGTGGGACTTTGACAAGCTTCGCAAGGAGCTTGGCCGGTAGTGGGAACCGTACCGCTTTAACACCAGCCTCAGCCGGCTGGGAGTCCTAGCCCTGCAAGGGCAGACATATCGCAACCTCCGGCAACCGGCAATTTGGCGGAACCAGGACGCGGAAGTCTTGTCGGATCGACCTCCAGGCTTGCAGTTGCGCAAAGGGCGAAGTGGGTCGGGAGAATATCCAGGCCGTCGCAAATTTACTACGCGCGCGCGTCAAGGGAGCGGATGCCAATATCGGCGCGTGGGACGACAACACCGTCAACTGGATTACGGCAAACCCCCAATAGCGTAGGCTGCAACGTGGCAATCGCGCTGTTATCGTGGTTTTCTGAAATAGATGGCGTGGGTTTCACGCTCTTCGCTGAGCTGGTCGAGGGCTACTCGATAACCAGCGCGATTGCCTGACGGCGCAGGGCCGAGGAGATTCAGCATGTTTTCTCGTCAACCGAATTTGTGGGGCATCTTGATAATGTCAGCCATCGGGAGTTTCGGCCATGCTCGGTGTTTGGCGGAGAATGTACCTGCCCGCGAACCCGAAGCGACGTTCCCGTGCCCGAATACACACACCATCGGAAGAATCCTGTTCACCCCGGACGGAACGCAGTTGGTCGGCTTCGGTAAAGACAGAACGACCAGGCAGGGCATCATCGACTTCTGGGACCTCAAGACGCAAAAGTTAGTGCGCACGCTGACGCACCCCGACGAGGTGGCGGCGCTCGCCTTTACTGCGGACGGGCAACGCCTGGTCACGGCCGCCTGGGACAACCGCCTGCGCATTCTCCGTGTTGCCACCGGGAAGATGGAGCATGAGTTCGAGCATGATCCTCGCAAGCAGACGGCCAATCATCTGGCCGTGCTGCCGGACGGCCAACGGTTTGTCAGCGGCAACGTCGGTTTCAGCGGCCCCCGAATTTGGAGCATGAAGAATCGCACGGCCGCGGCCCTGGGCGGCCAGCACGAGCAGGTGACGGCGCTGGCGGTCGGCAGCGACGGCAAGCGCTTGGCGGTCGCCTATAGCGCGCCCGTCATCGAGATTTGGAGTGCCGACAAACTGGAGGCGCAGGGGCAGTTGCGGAAGGAAGGGCGGGTTTTTGTCGGCGCGGCGTTGAGCCCGAACGGCGAGCACATCGCCACAGGCTTGATCGGTCCGCTGGAAGTGATCTTGTGGGATGGTGCGTCCTTGAAGGAGCGAGTCACTTGCCCGGGCGTTGTCGATGTTCCCAAGGCGCTGACCTTCACTCCCGACAGCAAGTTCCTGGTCGGCACGATGGGCGCCGAACGGGACGTTCTCGCCAAGGTGTGCATCTGGGACGTTGCCAGCGGCAAGCTGGCCTACGCCTTCAGTCCCTACAAGCACGGCTGCATGCGGCAGGCTCTCTCGCCCGACGGCCGCTGGCTCGTCACCTGTGGCGTGGACTGCACCCTGCGGCTGTGGGACTTCGACAAAATTCGGCGGGAAATCGGCAAGAAGTGATTCAACCGCGCGGGACGCTGATTTCCACGGCGAGCGGCGGGCGTCAGCCCGCTGTCATCAAGTGCCAACAGCGGGCTGACGCCG
>JAEUIF010000315.1 GCA_016795185.1 Planctomycetia bacterium
TTGCTGGCCGAGTACTCGGTCCAGAAGGGCATCGAGCGCCGGCCGGTCATCGAGGCGACCTGCACCACGGCCGGATCGCGGCCCTGTTGCAGGAGCGGCACCGCGCCTCGGATCAGCTCGGCGGGCGCGAAGAAATTCACCTCCATCACCTGACGCAGCAGTTCCTCGGATGAGGCGTCGAACGGCCCCTGCGTGCCGATGCCGGCGTTATTGATGAGCACGTCCAGCCCGCCGAAGTGCTTGCGGGCGGCCTCGAACAAACGTTCGCGATCAGCGGGATTGGTGATGTCGGCAGGCTCGGCGACGGCGGTGTGGCCCTCTGCCGTGAGCTGACGGGCTAGTTCGTGCAGCACCTCGGCGGAACGGCCCACGAGCAGCACGCGCATTCCGGCGCGGGCCGCCTGTTCCGCCAGCGCCTTGCCGATGCCGCTGGAAGCTCCCGTGATCAGAACACGCTGGCCCTGTAGATTGCGAGTCATGCTTTTTGAGTAAGGTAGCCCGCCGCTCCGCGGCGGAGTGAGCGGCAAAGCCGCGAGCGTCCTATCGGCGATGTGCTGTCAGCCCGGAATCAAGAACCCAGCGCACTCCGTTTCACGCCGTCCATTCCAGTCAACCTGGTACCCGGTGATTCGCAACTCTGGCAGCCGCACGCCGCTGGCGGGAAACTCGCGGCTGTGCCGCTCGTGCCGCCGCGGAGCGGCGGGCTACTTTCCGGGGCTACTCAGCCTTGCCGACGGTAACGCGGACACGCTGCCCGAGCCGGAAAGGCTGCGCGGCGGAGTCGAGAGCGATGATGCACTCCAGCGTGCGCACCTCGTTGTTGAGGGCACGCATCGGGTCCATCGCCTGCGAGCGCGAACGAGTGTACCAGGCAGCCATGCGCGAGACTTTGCCGCGAGCGCTGCCGCCGTTACCGAACTCGTCCTGGACGGTCACGGGCTGACCAACCGCCAGGCGGCTCGCAAACTCCTGTTCGACCTCGGCGCGGACAATGCGAGCCCCGTCACGGACGAAGACCATCACGGGCTGCGTGGCGCGGTCGCTGAAGATATTGCCGGGACCAACGAGCACCTGGAGGATCATGCCGTCGGCCGGCGCGGTCAGCGTGCATTCCTGGAGGGCGTAGCGGGCCTTGTCGAGCTGGGCCTGTTTGTCCTTGACATCAGCCCCGGCCTGCAAGACCTGCGCCTGCGGATTGAAGAGTTCCAGTTCCTTCAGCTTCGCATTCTCCACTTCGAGGGCGGAACCCAGCGCCTGGGTCAGTTCCTCGGCGGCGCTGGCGATGCGTTCGTTCGCCAGCTTCTGCTTGACCAGTTCCTTCTTTTGCTCCCATTCATGGCGGGCGGCGGCCAGCTTGTGCTTCCCGGCCTCGACCGCGCTCCGCTGCTGATCCAGCTTGAGTTGGTGCTGCTGGGGCAGCTTTTTCGCTTCGTTGGCCCGCGATTCCGCGACTTGCAGGTCGGCTTCGGCCCGCTGCAACTGGAATTGCGCGAGCTGGTCATCGATCTTCAGCAGCGGCTGGCCCTTCTTGACCGCCTGGCTTTCCTTGACCAGCACTTCGGTGATGCGTCCCGGCTGCAACGGAAAGAGCGGGATCACACCCGGCTCCACATCGATGTTGCCATAACAGACCAGGGTGGCGGGAATTGGCGGCTGCTCGCCCTGCGCCCGCACCTGGGGCACGCCGTGGCCGTTGGGATTGAGGGCGAAGATGGCCCCCGCCGTGCAGGCGACCAGCAGGCACAGGACCAGGGTGCTGAAGACGCGCCAGTGTCGGTAGTAAAGTTTCATGACTCACTCCGCAGGGCGTGCATGGCAGGGGACTGCGATTCCAGCAGGCTCCCGTCTTCCAGATGAAACACTTGGTCCGCGTAGGGGACGATGCGCGAATCGTGGGCGACCACCAGGATGGTCGAGCCTTGCTCGTGGGCGGCGGCACAGAGCAATTCCACGACCTGCTCGCCATGCGCCCAGTCGAGGGCGCTGGTCGGTTCGTCGGCAAAGCAGAATACCGGCTCCTTGACCAAGGCGCGGCCGATGGCCACGCGCTGCTTCTCGCCGCCGGAAAGCTGTTGGGGACGCAGGTGGCCCTTCTTGCCCAGGCCGAGCAGGCTCAGCATCTCGTCCGTGCGCCGCCGCGCTTCGCGGTAGGGCACGCCCTCGCCCCAGCGCAGCACCATTTCCAGCTGCTGCCGCGCGGTAAGGGCTGGAAAGAGATTATATCCCTGGAAGATAAAACCGAAATACTTGCGGCGAAACGCTTCGCGCTCGGTTTCGGAGAGCTTCCAGATGTCCTTGCCCAGGCAGTTGACCTTGCCACTGTTCGGATGCAGCAGCCCCGACAGGATCGCCAGCAGCGTGGATTTACCGCTGCCGGACGGCCCCATCAGCAGGTACATGCGCCGGCGGAACAGCTCCAGCGAGACGTTATCGACCGCGGTCGTCTTGGTCTCGCCTTCGCCGAACGTCCGGGTCAGTCCCAGGGCCTGTAGGGCTGGCTCTTCAACATTCATGCACGCACTCCGATTACCGCAACAGGATGGCCGGTTCGAC
>JAEUIF010000347.1 GCA_016795185.1 Planctomycetia bacterium
AGTTCACTGCGGCGGTTCGATGCCGAAATCGCGGATCGTGAACATCGGTCGGAAGTCGTAATTCGCCAGGCGCTCGCGCGCTCCTTCCAGGCGGTCCACGATGCAGGTGACGACCACCACCTGGCCGCCCGCCTTCGGCCGGTCGCCAGTCTGGATGCCGTTGCTTCCTTTGAAACTACAACCGGTCCAAATTTGATTACTTTCAGATGGATGGTCTGAAAGTGCGGACAGATGCACCCTGGATCGCAGATTTCCAGGCTTGGGGCCGAACGATTTTCTTGACACTGAACTTTGGCGTAATACTATACCGTTGTATCAGTTTGGCTCTGCCGCAAATCTCGGCAGGGCTGTTTTGATTGCGTAATGCCAAGGACTGAAACAAATGTCCACCAACGAGGCGCGGCTACTTCAGATTCTTCAGAATCGCTCGTTCAAGCGAGGGGAATTCCGCCTAGCATCGGGGGATGTTAGCACATATTACATCGATGGCAAGATGAGTGAAGTGTATTCAGAAGCTGCGCATTTGATTGGTGAAGTGCTTTATGATCGCACTAAGGAATTGGAAGTAGTTGCGATTGGCGGCCTTGAGGTTGGGGCCGTGCCATTGACGACTGCTGCCGTCATCAGCTATTTTCACCATGGACGCGAAATGGAAGGGTTCTGGGTGCGAGATAGTGTTAAGAGCCATGGTACGCAAAAGCGCATTGAAGGTGGGCTCAAGCGGGGCAGCCGAGTGGTGATTGTGGACGACGTGATAACTCGTGGCACGTCTGCGGCTAAGGCTGTGGATGCAGCACTGGACTTTGACTGCGAAATTGTTCTTGTACTATCGCTTGTTGATCGCTTGCAGGGTGCACGGGAGTTGTTTCAATCCAAAGGCATCAATTGCTACGAGTCTATCTTTACAATCCGTGATTTCGGAGTGGAAGCCGATGTACGCGAGCCAGCTCAAGTCATTGCTCGATGACGACGGACTCACCCTTGACAACATTCCAAAGCTCAGTTCGTTGACTATTGCGTGGTTCAGAGCAGAACCGTCAATTGCAACGTTCATATTGCGCTCCGTTTTGCAGGATCTGCTCCATTCCTGGTACGATCCTCAGGGAATTCCGGTTGCCGAGTACACGCCCTTCCACGAAAAACTGCTTCCAGCATTAACAAGGGTGGCGCAAGTCGCCGTTTCAGGCGACCATGTCTTGTTCATCAAATCGGCTGAAGAACTCGTGCCACTTTTCCATGCTTGCATGATGGCAGTTGAACACCGCTAGTTTTGATACTTTATCCACTGCCATATTGATTTTTTCACCGCTCTGGTGGAAACCAGTGTGCCTGTGGGTGCCAATTCTGTCGTCTTGCGAAGGCAATCTGCCTGGTCCATGTGGCGTTCAGGTCGGATCTTGACAGTAGCTATCCGCATTGCAGTTACCCTGGCCCGCGCCCTTTCAGCATCAACTCAAATTCCCCAGCCTGCCAGTTGTTATAGCCATTTCCACTCGACGAAATCGGCGGAAACGCTAGTATCCGCCCTCCACTCTGGTCGATGATAAGAGAAGCGACATAGTCCGCGAGGGATTGCCATGTCCGCCACGCAGGCGAAAGCCGCCCCGGAACGCACGGCCCAGCGCCGCCTGGGACCGACGCTGGCCGCATTCATCATCGGCCTGCCGTTGTCCGCGGCGATCATTTGGCCGGCCTACTACGGCTCGCTGCAAGGCACGCTGCTGGCGCGCTACGTGAGCCACCCCGTCGAGGTGGCTGAGGTGATCCTGTTCTGCTGCGCGCTTGGGGCGCTCGGCGTTAAGCTGCTAGGCTGGCTGATGGATCGGGCAGCGCTGGGCCGCGACTGGCTGCCTGCCTGGGACGGCCACCCCGTGCCAGTCAGCGAGACGACGAAACTGCTCGTGGAGGTGAAACGACGCCCGGCCTGGCAGCAACGCACGCTCGTGGGCCAGCGCGTGACCGCAATTCTCGATTTCCTGCGGTTGCGCGGTTCGACCGGCGAACTCGACGACCACCTGCGCGCTCTCGGCGACAGCGACTTTTCCAATCAGGAAGGCAGCTACTCGCTGATTCGCTTCATCACCTGGGCTATCCCAATCCTGGGCTTCCTCGGCACCGTGCTCGGCATCACCGACGCCATCGCCGGCGTCACTCCCGAACAACTCGAACACTCGATCAGCGCTGTGACCGACGGCCTGGCCCTGGCCTTCGACACCACGGCAGTGGCCCTGGCGCTGACGATGGTGGCCATGTTTTGCACCTTCCTCGTCGAGCGATTGGAAGAGGGAGTGTTGCAAGGCGTCGACCGCTTCGTCGAACAGCATCTGGCGCATCGCTTCGAGCGCACCGGCGCGGCGGGCGGGGAGTTCGTCGAGGTGGTTCGTCAGCAAAGCCAGGCCCTGCTGCAAGGCACGGAGACGCTGGTCCGCAAGCAGGCGGAAATCTGGAGCAAGACCTTCGAGGAAGCCGCGAAACGGCAATCAGCGCTCGAAAGTTCGTTTCAGGCGCAGCTCAGCGCCGCGCTGGCGACCGCTCTTGATCGCAGTCTCGCCGAACACGCCAAGCGACTGGCGAGCATGGAGCAACAGGCGGCGCAGCACACGGTGGAGTTGACTCGCAAGCTGGAGGGCCTGGGCAAGCTCGCCGACGGCCTGAAGGCGCAGGCCGAAGTGTTGTCTCGCCTGCAAGAGGGTGAGAAACAGTTGATTCAAATGCAGGAACGCCTCGACCAGAACCTGGCGGCGCTGGCGGATGCGGGGGCGTTCCAGGAAGCGGTGCATAGCTTGACGGCGGCCATCCACCTGTTGACCTCGCATACCGCGCGGTCCACCATGCCCGTGCGGAAACCCGGAGCGGCGGCATGAAACGGCGGCGGCAAACGCTGCAAGTCTCGACGTTCCCATTCCTGGCCGTGCTGCTCTGCACGATGGGTTCGTTGATCCTGGTCCTGATGGTGATGGACCGTCGGGCGCGGATCGTGGCGCGCGCCCGCTTGCAAGCCGCCGTCGTGCAAAAGACCGCCGAGCAGGAAGCCGAGGAGCGCAAACGCAAGGAGGAATGGGAGCAGGCACGGCGGGCGTTGCAGGCGTTGCTCGAACGCGAACTGAGCGAACTGCGCGGCCAGAAGGCAGAGGCCGCCGAACGTGCGGTCAGCGCCGAGCGGGAAATCCAGGCTGCCGAGGCTGCGCGTCGTCAACTGCGGGACCGGCTCGAAACACAGCGCAGCGAACTGGACCGGAAAGACCGGGAACTACGCCAGCAGGGGCTGGCCTCGCACGAGCGGGCCAAGCTGACTGATAGCGCGCGCGGCGAACTGGAGCGGCTGCGCGCCGACCTGGACGCGATGGAGAAGACCCTGGCGGACCTGAAGTCTTTGCGGCACCGCAAGGAACAGGCTTACTCCCTAGTGCCCTATCGCGGCAAGCACGGCGACGACCGCCGGCCGATTTACGCCGAATGCACGGCGCGCGGCGTCGCGTTTCATCCGGGCCGGGTGGCCCTCGAAGGGTACGAAGTCTCGCCGACGGCGATTCGCCTGGAAATCGACCGCCGGCTGGCGCGCATTCGCGCCGAGGCGGGGCCGCAAGAGGCCAAGGAACAGCCGGCCTATGTGCTGGTGTTGTTGCGCCCATCGGGCATTCGCAACTATTACCAGTTCGTCAGCGCCCTGGCGGGGCTCAAGATCGACTTCGGCTATGAACTGCTGGATGAAGGCTGGGAACTCGCTTTCGGCGATAACGACCAACCCGCCGGACCGTCGTCGTGGGGCACCACGGGCGGAATGGGGCCGGGCACCGGCGGCAATGGCACCCGTCCGGGTAGCTCGTGGGCCGGCAGCGGCGCGACCGATGGCTGGGGCGGCACGCCCGGCGCTACCGGCGCTGGCAGCGATCCTGGCGGCAGGTCCAACGTTCCGGGCGGCTCGACGGTCAGCGGGCCGGTTGCCGGCAGGCCGGGCTTCCCCGGCACGGGCAGCGGTCCCGGTAGTGGCTTTCCGCAAGCTCGGCTTGGCTCGCCACTGGCAGGCACCGCCAACAGCACGGGTAACGGCGTTCCGGGTGGAATTGGCGGAAATGGCGGTGTGACGGCTGGCAATTCGGGGAACGGTGCTACTGGGACTCCGGGTGGCGGCTGGTCCCCCTTGCTGGGACAGGGACCGCCGGCTGGCGGTGTGCCGGGTGCCAGTGTGGGCAGTGCCGGTGGCACGGGGACGGGTGGAACGGGTAATGGCGGAGTCGGCACGGCAGGGACGAGCGGCCCGGTCGCCATCGCGAACTCTCATCCATCGGGTGGGAATGGAGGCGGGACTCAACCAGGCAGCGGAATGCCGGGCAGCGGAATGCCAGGCAGCGGTACGCCAGGGCAGGCCCAGATTGGATCGAGCGGTGGTTCACCGGGAACCGGCGCGACCGGCAACGGCCAATCCGCGACGAACAATGGTGTTGGTGGCACGAATCCCGGCACTCCAGGCGGCACGGCCGGTGCAGGCTCTCCCCAGGGTGGTCCGCCGAGCAGTGGCAATCAGCCGGCGACTCCAGGCGGCGCGCGGACAGCGGCTGGTAATCGTGGTGGTCAGGGCGCTCCCGGCAATCCGAACGATCCGCGGGCTGCCGAGGAGCCCGAGCCCATCAACGAAGCCGAGTCGCCGCAGCGCCGGACCTTCCGCGATCCATTGGCCCCGCCGCCCACCGCCGGAGGCCAGCGCGGGCCGCGTAACCCGTTGGCGCAAGGCGGCGCGCTTGGCGAGCCCGAAAAGCCGGCGCGGCCCTTGCGGGTCGCCAGCAATCGCGACTGGGTGATCGTCGTCGAATGCACGGCCGACGCCGTCAAGTTGCCGGGCGCTGGGCAGCGGTTCGCCCTGGCCGACTTGCAGCGGGCCGGCAGCAACAATCCGCTGCTCCAGGCCGTGCGCGCGACCATTGCCCGTCGCCAGGCCACGGTGCGGCCGACCGAACCGGAATGGAAGCCGCAGTTGCGTTTCCTGGTGCATGCCGACGGTCTGCGTTCGTACTACGTCGCGTTCCCCGCACTCGAACCGCTGGGGCTGCCGATGACCAAGCAGAACCGGGAGGCCCCGGAGGACTGACCGAACG
>JAEUIF010000354.1 GCA_016795185.1 Planctomycetia bacterium
GCCTGCGTGTTCTCCATGCCCACGCAAAGCCGTGGGCATGGCACCCAATCCTTCGATTGAGGAAGATGTCCTTGCATCGGCACCATTTTGGCTGCCGTGTAGGGCTACTTCAGCCGGTCCTTCGCGCCTCCGACGACGGGCGGTACTTTCATGCCCGCCAGCGCCAGATAGCGCCGCGCGTTGACTAAGGTGACTCCATGCGCCAGCGCGTGTTCGCGGAACTCGTTGAACTTCACCCGCAGCTCCCACTCTTTTTCTTGCCGGGGACTCGGCGGCTGGCCCTCGGGTTCGCCGACCAGTTCGGGAAAATCGCCCAGGATAAGAAAATTGGTCTGGAAGGTGATCTCGCGGCGCTGCCCTTTGAAGGCCAATTCCTTCGCGTCGAGCCAGAGGTCCACGATGACGCCCTGTTGTTCGAGGGCCGCGACGAAACGCGGCGTGTCGTCCTGGCCGTCGCCGTCCAGGTCGATGATGCCGAGGATCGCGACGCGGTCGCGCAGCCCGGGCGTCCAGCTGGGATTGTAGAGCAGGTCGCCCACGACCAGCGGCTGCCGGACGGCGTTGCGCAGTTCCGTCACGCGGGCGCGACACTGGTGCGCGTCGATGACCTCGACGATCTCGACGCTGGCCTTGCGTTCGGCATCGGGCCGATACTGGCCGTCGCCGAAGACGCTGAAGGTCAGGCCGGGCTTGACGCGCTCCGCCGTGCCCACGTTCAGGCGGACGAACTGCTGACCGACATCCACGGCCAGGATTTTGGCCTTCGCCGGCTCGCTGGCCAGCAGGTCGAGCCGCACGACCTTGTGTTCCAACTTGCGGATCTTCAGTTCGGAGTTGGCTATCGCTGCTCGCATGGCGGTACGTAAGCGGTCGTCGATGTCGTCGTTCTCTTTCTTCAGGTCCGCCAGCTTCTCGCGCATGGTCTCCAATTCCCGGAGAATGTGATCGGCGCTGCGTTTCTCCATGCGCTCGTGCAGCGCGACCAGCCGTTGCAGCGCGGCGTGGTCCCGGCCCAGGAGCGCCTTCAGTTCGACCAGCACTCTCTCGTACTCTTCCTGGAGGTCGCGCAAGCTGCGCTGGGCGTCGGGGTCGGGGGAGTTGGGTTCCGCCTGCCCGAACCGGCACCAGCCCGCCAGGGCCAGCACCACCAGAGCGGCCAGGACGGCGAGTGCGGTATTTCGCTTCATGGACGGACCTCCCGTGGAGTCGTTCTAAGTTTAATCTCAAGGGACTTGTTGCTCAAACTATGGTGTTTCTGGGTGCCATGCCCACGGCTCTGCGTGGGCATGAGAAGCCTGCGATGCTCCCATGCCCACGCAGAGCCGTGGGCATGGCACCCAAACCGTTGATTGAGCAAGATGTCTCGTCCACCTGCATTAGTTCCGCCTTCAACGTGTTGCCTGACGATGCACGACAAACCGCTGGGCGTCATTTCAGCCGGGCCAGCGCGGCACGTGCCGCCAGCGTCGGCGGTGCTCCGGGTGGCCCGGCGGCGAGCGTCTCCAGCAGCCGGCGGGCTTCCGGCGTGCCGACGGCCTCCAGCACGCGCACGGCGCGGACCGGCACCACCAGCTCGGCCTCCGGAAAGCCGCCCATGCGTTCCAGGACTTGCTCGATGCGGGTGCGCACCTCCAGCGACGGCTGGTCCATGAGCCGGCCGCGCAGCAGGGGCAGCGCGTCGAAGCCGAGCTTCACCAGTTCGTCGCTGGCCTGCTGTCGGGTCGCGAACTTCTCGCTGTCCAGGTCGGCGATCAGCCGGCACACGCGCTCGGTCAGTTGCCGTTCCTGTGGGCCAGGCGGGCGCAGACGCTGCTTCAGGAACGGCAGCGACTCGCGCGGCGCGGCGCTGAGCGTCTGAATGGCCAGGCGCGCCCGCGTGCCGTCCGCTTGCCCGAGGTCCACCCACAGCCTGTGCAGCTGGTCGGCGCTCAACGGCTGCTGGCGGTGCAGCGTGTCGAGTTGCGGAACGACTTCGAGATAGCCGTCGCGGTAGATGCCGACGGCAGTGAACGAGTCGTGCTTGACCTGATCGAGCACCCGGCGCAGCACGTTATCGAGCGGCACCGCCAGCTGGGGCGCGAGCTGCACCGGCGCTTCACGCACGTGGATGAAGCCGGCAGCGGCAAAGGCCGCCTCATCGACCACGATCGTCAACCGGTAGCGGTCGTCGAGGAACTCCAGGGCATCGATCAGCGCGGTTTTGGGGTCGATGCCCTTCTCCAGATCGACGCGCTGGCGGCAGCGCTCCGCCAGGGGCGGGCTGCCCTGCCAGTGCTCCCAGTATTCGCGCACGGCCGCGCCGTGCGCGGCCAGCTGCCGGGCTGCTGCCGAATCGTGCGGAGCCGCCGTCAACTCGATGCCGTCGCCCCGCAAACGCAGATAGCTTTTCCAGCGGTCGCCGGAGGTCTGCCAGAGGATGCGGTCGAGCACTTCGAGCAGGCACGGCTCAGCCGGCAGGTCCGGCGCGCGCCCGGCTAGCGGATACAGGCCCGCATCCGCTTCGCCCACGGCCGCGAACGCCGCCCGATCCAGGACGAGTCGCTGGCCGTAGAGCTTGCCGAAGTGCTCCACCGCTTCGCCCAGCGTCAGGTCGTGCGGCTGTCGCTCGCTGCGCACCGGTCGGAAGAGACGTTCCGGCAGTCCAGCCGGAAAGCGCTCGCTGGCCCGGTTCTCCAGGAACTGCGGGACGATGACGACCGTGCCCTGTTCGAGCCGATAGCCGGCGACGCGCCCGTCGCGCGGCTCGATCTGCCGCAGCAACAGCCGCAGCACGGTTGCCAGCGGCAGATGAAGTCGCGGCAACTGCACCAGGCATTGCTCCACCGCCGGTACGCCGGCCGCGGCGAACGCCTCCCGGTCGAGGCGAATGGACAGCTTCGTGGTCTCGGCGATGTAGTCCACGGCGTCGCGCAGGTGGGTGTTGGGGTCAACGCCATGCTTGAGTTCAAACGGCCGGGCCAGTCGCCGGCGCGATTCCTGGTCGCGCGGGTCTTCCTCGGCGGCAGCTGCCGGCTCGGCCCGGTCCTGCGGCACGGGTGTGGAGTCCGCGACCGCCGGTTCGTCTCGATAGGCCAGGGCGAAGCCAGCGCCCAGCAGCACGCCGCCCAGTAACAGCGCTGCGAGCTTCCAGCGGACGACCGCCAGCGTGGGCCAGGCGCTTTCGGCCAGACCAGTCGCCGCGGCGGATACCAGCCCCGCCGTGGCCTCGCCCGCGGCAAAGCGTGCCGCCGCCCGGCCGAGCTGCGCCGCCAGCGCGGGACTGACCGCAGCCGAGGCATCTTCCCCCAGCAACACAGCCAGGCCCGACGCAGGCACCGCGAGACCGCGACCGGCCAAGCGGCCGCGCAGCAACTCCAGCCCGCGCGCCAGCCGCTTCGCCAGCGAACCGGCTGGCCAGCCCAGTTGCTGGGCGGCAGCCGCGTGCGTCAACCCCTGGAGATGACACAGCACCAGCGGCGCACGATACTTCTCGGGCAGCCGGGACAACTCGGCGTCCAGCAGGGCGGCGACTTCGCGCTGTTCCGTCTCCGTATCCGACGGCACATGCCGCATGACGCCAGCCTCCTGTTCGTGAGCCTGGCGGCGGACGGCAGCCAGCCGATGCTTGAGCGCCAGGTTGCGCGCCACCGTGTAGAGCCAGCAGCCCAGAGGCCGGCGGCCGTCCAGCAATCCCGCCTTCCGGGCCAGCACCAGAAACGTTGCCAGAAAAGCATCGTCGGCCGCATCAGCGTCGCGCAGTACCCGTCGGCAAACGCCGCGCACCAGCGGCCCGTGCCGTTGCACCAGTTCCGCGAAGGCGGCTTCGTCCCGCTCCGCCGCGAACCGTGCGAGCAGCGCGGCGTCGGTCGCCTCCTCGACCGGGAGCGCCCCCGGCTGTCCGAAGAGTTGACGCAACACAGTTCCGAACGGCGCGGCAGGCATGTCCCGATCCTCGTAGCCTTCCCTCCACTCCTGTAACACCTCGGCCGGCCGGTTGCTAACTTCCAAGAGTCCAAAAAAAGCAACAGACCCCGGCCGCAACGCAGCCGAGGTCTGAATGCACACGATTTGTGGGCCAGCGCGGA
>JAEUIF010000370.1 GCA_016795185.1 Planctomycetia bacterium
CCACGGGCGTACGGCCATCACGGCCATTCTCGCGGCCCGCCAAGCCGACACGGTGAAGCTCGCGGAGGCCGCTTGAGAAATCTGCCCGCGCCGGCAAGATTTCAGACATTAGCATTGCAAAGCCGTGGGCATGGCACCCAAATCTCTGAATTCACAAGGTGGTTTTTGGACCCGCGCTAGCCGTCAGAGGGGCGCGGTTCGTTGGGAATGATGACGCCCTGTCGCTCGCGGTAGAGACGAGCCTGGGCGGTCAGAGCTTCGTGCAGGGGGCTGGGGTTGCGGGGTGAGACGCGGTAGAACTGCTCGGCGTCGGCCTGGGCCTCGCCGTCCTGCCCCAGCAGCAGCCAGACCAGGCTGCGCCGCGACCAGGCGACGAAGTCGTTCGGGTTGCGCCGCTGGTGTTCCAGGCAGTTGGCGAGGACCAGCCGCGAATTGGCCCGGAGGTCCTGGGCCAGTCGCTCCACCACGACGCGCGCGGCTAGCTCGGTGTTGCCGGCGAACGCCAGCCGGTAATCCGCCAGCAGCGCGTTCGGTTCGCCCAGATGGTAGCGGGCGTCGCCGCGATGGAGATGCAGCCGGCAGTAGAGCGGACTCTCCGGCGGCAGCGCGCCGTAGAGGGCCAGGGCGGTATCGTAGTCGGCCGCGGCGGCAGCGTGCTCCCAGCGCAGGGAGTGCAGTTCGGCGCGGTTGTCGAAGGCTTCGGCATAGCGCGGATTCAAACCGATGGCAGTGTTGAAGTCTGCCAGCGCGCCGTCGAGGTCGCCAAGCGCCTGCCGCGAGGAACCCCGATTGTTGTGAGCCTCGGCGTAGTTTGGTCGGAGCCGCAGGGCCGCATCAAAGTCCGCGATCGCAGCGGCAAACTCGCCCAGTTGATGTCGGACGACGCCGCGATTGTTCAACACGACGGGGTAATCGGGTTGCAGCGCGAGCGCCTGCGTGTAGTCGGCGAGCGCGCCCATCAGGTTGCCCTGCTGCTGCCGTTCCACGCCGCGGCGAGCGAAGTCCGTCGGCTGCACCGGTTCCGAGGTCGCCCCCGCGCCGCCAGTTCGCGCTTCGGCCGAATTCACGCTGACCATCCTCGGCGGGAGCAGGGCCGGCTCCGTCGCCCTTGGGGCAACCCTGAAAACGGGCAAGATGTGGCGATTAGCAGTCAATTGTAGCAGCGCGCCTGCGATTCGTCTTACGGTTCCGGAAGCTGCGCTTCGGGCGGTGGGCCGGTCCAGACCGGGGCGCGCCGGCCAACGAAGACCGCCGCAATCAGCATGCCGATGCCCACGGCGCGCAGGAAGCCGGCGATGACGCCAATGGCCGTCATCATCGTACCGATCCGGACGGTGTCGCCCTCCAGGTCGAGCCGGGTGCGCAGCAGATACTGCGTGGCGAAGGTCTGCACGATGGCCAGCAGGAAAAGCACCGCGCACGCCAGCAAGGTGAGCAAGCAGGCGATCGGGCCGCGCCGCCAGAAGACCAGCGCGAAGACCATGCCGGCCGCGTAGACCAGAAACAGCGGCAGCTGCGTCGCCAGCTGCGACAGCGCGGGAAAGAGTACTTCAGGCATGTGTGGGCTACTTCGGCGCCTTGACGCCGCTCATCGGGTAGGCGGTCACGGTATCCCAGGCGATCTTTTGCAAGAGGGCGT
>JAEUIF010000391.1 GCA_016795185.1 Planctomycetia bacterium
AAATGCCGCGCTCGTTTCCTGCACCAGTGGTGGTCCCGCTGGCTGCTGAACGTGGCAATAGTTTTCTCTGCCGTATTCCTGATCGCGCCATGGTTCTCCGAGTGGCCGCGACCCGTACGCAAATGGGTTGCTCTCGGGGTGGTTTTGTTGGCCGTTTCGCCCTGGTTTCTCTGGCAACTCTTTTTTCCTCCTCCCCTGGACCTGACCGTCTACACCGATACGGTGGACTACGAGTTCAAGGATGAGGAGTACGCCGCGGAGTTTGCTGCCCTGAATGCTCCTCGGATTGATGTCGAGGACCAGGCTGACCAGAGGATTGCCGAGGAGGCCTAGCGATGCTGCCAACCTATACAGCCAGATACACCAAAATTGACAGCGGCTACCTGGGGCAGCTCGTCGAATGGCCCGAGGTCATTACCGAGGGCCAGTCGATCGAGGAGTGCCGCGCCTTGCTGCGCGATGCCATGAACGAGATGCTGCTCGCCTATCGGCAGCTCCAGAAGGAAATCCCGCAAGGCAGCTGCTTGCTGGAGCAAATTCCGGTCGAGTTGTAGCATGTCGGTCAAACGCCGCGACCTCATCAAGTATTTACAGGAACACGGCTTCTCGCTGCTGCGCGAAGGCGCCAAGCATTCGGTGTATTCCAACGGCACGAACGTGCTTCCGGTAAAGCGCCATCGAACGCTTGACCGCATCACGGCCAACGAACTGTGCAAACAAGCGGGGCTGCCGCCCAAGTTTTGATACCTGGAGGCCGTCGCGGAACTGGCCCGCGACTTCCGCACTCGGCATCAAAAAGGCTTAACGACCGCGAGCGGCTGCCCGCCGCGGCGGCGAAATCCCGTGAGCTAGCCCCTTGCATCCCGGCAAACGGCCGAGTACAAATCTTGGTTAATTTCCGCCGTGCCAGGCTCACATCGGCGCCCCACCGCCGCGGCCCGGCAGGTCCGCTCGCGCGGTGGTCCGCGATAGTCCGCAGGTCGCCCGAAAGGAACCCGCTCACGATGGGGATCAAATTGCGCCACTGGCTGCATCAGGGTTGCTTCGCCCTGACGCTGCCGCTGTTCGCCCAGGAGGGCAAGGCCAAGGGTAAGTTCGTGGCCGCGCCGGATTCCGGCCCCACCAGCGCCTTCGGCGAACTGCTCAAGGAATGGTGGCTCTGGACGGGCATCGTCGTCCTGCTCGGCCTGGTGGGCCTGCTGTTCTATTTGCGCAATCGTTCCGAGGATGATGATTGATGGTCCGCGCCGAATGCCGCTTGTGGCTTCGCCAACTAAGGTAACCAAGGGGCAGATGCACTGCCGACGCCGGTGTTCATGCGAAAGGAACCTGCAACGATGGGAATGAAGTTTCGGAACTGGCTGCACCAAGGCGGCTTTGCCGTGCTACCGCTCTTCGCCCAGGCCAAGGGCAAGGGCACCGGCAAGTTCCTGGGCACGCAACGCGAAGAGAGCATGATCGGCGACCTGATAGGCGCCTGGTGGATCTGGGCCGGCGTTATCGTGCTGGTCGGCCTGATCGGCCTGCTGGTCTACGTGCGCAACAAGGCACCCAGCGACGACGATTGAGTTGATCCGCCGGCACGGCGAGCCGCCCGCGTAAGTGGGCGGAGTACCAGCAAGATACTCCGCCCGCTTACGCGGGCGGCTCGCGGTGCGTTGGCGGTCGATAGTTCAAACGCAACAGCTGCCAGCGGCCCGCACCGCCGACCAGTTCGTGCAGCCCCAGGTTTTCGACCGAGCCCAGCCGCTTCCAGTCGGCGATGCCAAACCCCACCCCCAGGCTCGTCAACAGCACCTTGCAAACGACGCCATGCGCCACCACGACCAGCGTCTGGCCGGCGTGCCGGTTCGTCAAGCGTTGCCAGGCTGGTAACACGCGCGCCTGAATTTCGTCGAAGGATTCCGCGCCTTCCGGCGCGAAGCCGGTTTCTCCGGCGATCCAGCGGCGCAGCGTCTCCTCCCACAGCCCGTCAAACGCATGAAATGGCTGGCGCGTCAGCACGCCGACACGGCGCTCGTACAGGTCGGGTTCCACCTGCACGGGCAGGCCGCAGGTTCGCGCGAAGGGCGCGGCGGTATCGCGGGCCCGCCGCATGCCCGATGCATAGATGCAATCCGGCCGCTGTGCCGCGATCCAGGGCGCCAGTTCCTCCGCCAATCGCTGGCCGCGCTCGCTCAGGCCGATGTCCGATTCCGCGCCGTGAAAGACGGTGGGGTCGGCGGTTTCCGCGTGGCGCAGCAGCCAGACACGGGTCAAGACGGGTTCGGGTTGCCCTTCAGTTTGGCCGTGCATTGCTTTATAAGACCTTGCGCTCGTTTTCTGGCGAAGCCGCATGCAGCGCGGAGCGCCAACGCTTCCGCCCGCAGCGGTGTTGCAGTATGATCGGGGAGCGACATCCGCTGGGTCATCCGGAGGAACGCCATGCGTGGCAGCCTGGTCCTGGTCGTCTTGTTCGTGGGCACTGCGTCGCTGACCGCCGCCCCGCTCGACCTGGGCGAGAACAAGGCCGCCGGCCCCCTGGCTGCCGCGGATGCCGAGCGTTTCGCCGTCCAGCTGTTCAGCGTGGTTGACCAGGTCGCCCGGAATTACGTGCGTCCCGTACCTCGCTCGAAACTCCTGACTGCCGCTCTGTCGGGATTGTACGAGGAAGTGCCCACCGCTGTCCCCGCCGACTGGCCGGCGCGCTTCGAGAAGGCGCTGAAGGATTCCGGCTACGAGGACGAAACCGAGATCAAGCAGGTCGCCGGCTTCGAGCGGCCGGCCCTGCCGCCGGCCACGTCCGAGAATCTCTCCCCCATCCTCAAACTCATCGCGGAGCAGCGCCGGCACCTGGGTGACCGCGAAGCGCTGCGCAACGCCGCTGGCTTGCGGATCGCCGTGCAGGCCATGGCGCGAGCCCTCGATCCCTATTCCAAACTCGTGGAAGGCGGCGAACTGCGCAAGAGCAATGGCGAAGACGCCGGCAACGGCCTCGGCCTGGAGTTCGCCGCCGACGCCGTCGATGGCCCGTGGCCGATCAAGCATGTGGTGCTCGGCAGCCCTGCTCAACGTGCCGGCATCAAGCCGGGGGACCGCGTCTCGCACATCGATGGTAAGCCGGCGAGCGCGACCGTCCGGGGCACCCTGGCGGTCATGGAGCGACTCGTCGAGAATGGCCCCGCCGCGGCGGCGCGCAAGCTGGAACTCACGGTGCAACCG
>JAEUIF010000416.1 GCA_016795185.1 Planctomycetia bacterium
CCAGCGGCAAATCGCGTTGGTACGCCTCGGTGTTCAGTACCTTGCGGAACAGTTCCTTGATGTCGAACTTGCCGGCGGCGAAGTCGGCGGCGAGGGCGTCGTGCGTCTTCGGCAGGAAGTGCGGCACGTAGTCGGCCATGTTATCGACTGGCTCGTAGAAGCCACGGCCCAGCAGTCGGCTCCAGGCGCGAGTGACGAAGGCCTTGGCGAACCACGGGTTGTCGGCGCGGGTGAGTTCGTCCGCCAGGAAGGTGCGGCGGTCGGCGTCGCTCTTGTCGGCTTCCAGCTTGGACCCGGTCAGGAAGACCGGAATCATTGTTTCGCCCTTGGCCTTTGGGTTGACGGCATTGGGCATCACGTATTCGCCCTTGCCCTTGTCCTTGACCATCGTGCCCAGGCCGTCCTGGTTCGAGCCGACGCCGCCAATGTTGCCGCTCGCGCGAGCGAAGAACGCCGCCAGCGAGTGGAACTGGCTGCGCTTCCAGTGGTCGAACTTGTGATTGTGGCACTCGGCGCACTGGAGTTGCAGGCACAGGAAGACGCGCGCCGTCTCGGCGGCCAGCCTGGTCGGGTTGCCGCGATGGTAGCCGACAAAGGTCGCCGCCGGGTTGTCCTTGACCACGCCGGTCGCCGTCAGCAATTCCCGGCTGATCTGGTCCCACGGCGTATTGGCGTTGAAGCGTTCGGCCAGCCAGGTCTTGAGCGGCTTGTAGGACAGGAAATTCAGCTCGGGCGGCGGCACCCGGTAACTGATGGTGTCGCTCCAGTAGTTCGCCCAGTGCTTGCCAAACTCCGCGCTGGCCAGCAGGCGGTCGATGGCCTGAGCGCGCTTGTCGGCGGCGGTGTCCTTCAGGAAGGCGTTGACTTCTTCGGGGCTCGGGGGGCGGCCGATCAGGTCCAGGCTGACGCGCCGCAGAAACCGCTCATCCGCAAGCGCCTTCGAGGCCGGCAAATTCGGCATGTCCTCGGCGATCAGCTTATCGATGCCCTGCGCGGTCAAGCGCTCGACTTTCGCCGCTTGCGCCCGCGTAAGGCCAGCGAAGAGCACCATTCCAAGAGCCAGAGTGAAACGGATCGCGTTCATCGGTTTCATTCCTTGCGGCGGCAGGCGGGCTGCGGTGGGTCAGTCGAGCAGACAGGGGTTATTGAACCAGAAATGCCCTGCGGCACCACCACCGGGCTGGCGAAAGGAGAATTCGGATTGGTCTAATGCTGGTTGGGCGTGCTAAACCGCAAGCGGTGCTACAAGCTTTATCGAATCCCCTGAAGCGTGCGGCGAACAATGTCGCGGAACGCGAGCACGGGTTCTCCAGGGTGCGTGCCCTTGCGCTGGATCAGGCAGGCGGGCAAACCTTCGAGTTGCGGGTCAAAGATGCGCAAGTGCAATTCCTGGTTCGGATTGGCCCATTCAGTGCCGTAAATGACGGCGACCCCTACGCCGGCCGCGACGTAACTGCGGATCACGTCGGCATGGCTGCTTTCCATGACCACCCGCGCCTGATCCTGAAGATTGTGGCGGGTGAAGATGCCTTCCAGCGCCAGCCGGGAATAGCTGCGGGCATGTTGCATGATGAGCGGGTAGCGTACCACATCTTCCGGCTTGACCTGACGTTTGCGCGACAGCGGATGGTTGACTGCGGTCATCAAGATCAAGCGCAGGTCGAACAGATGTTCGATTTCCAGGGCCTTGTCGGCGACCTGCTCCGGACGAAACGCCAGCAGGCCGACATCGGCCTGCCCACGTTCCAGCTGGCCGAGGCTCTCTTCCACCTGGATGCTTGGCCGTAGACTGACGCAGACCGTGGGATAGGCGTCCGTGAATTCCCGCACCGGACCGACCAGGTAGTTCGCCAGCAGGTTCGGCGAGGAGGCAATGGTGAGGCGGGGCACGCCGCTGGCCCGCTGGGCGTCGAAGAGCTTTTGCAGCGAATCGAGGCCGTGGACGTGGGGTTGCACCAGTTCGAGCAGGATGCGGCCTTCGTTGGTCAATTCGACCAGCCGGCCGCGGCGCAACAGCAGGGTCGCGCCCAGTTGCCGTTCCAGGCCGCGCACCTGCTCCCAGACCGTGGGGGCCGACAGGTTCAGCGCCTTGGCGGCGGCCGTGAAGTTGCCGTGCAGCGCTGCCATGCAGAAGCTGCGCAGCTGTGTCAGCTGGATATCCTTGTAGCGAAAGCGTCGCGCCATCGGAGTGACCGTCGGGCCGCGAGCCGAAGGCGAGCGCTGCGCAGTTCGGCTGAATAAAACCGGGATCGCCGCGTATCCATGATAAACGAGAACGCACGAGCGTCGGCAAGAAAGGACTTCTGGCAATGGCTGTTTTTTTCACCTCGGACCCGCATTTCGGGCACGCGAACATCATCAAATACTGCAACCGGCCGTTTGCCTCGGTCGAGGAGATGGACAGCGCCATCATCGACCGCTGGAACGCCCGCGTCGCGCCCGGCGATACGCTCTACTGCCTGGGCGACTGGTGCCTGTGGCGCGGCAGCCGCAGCATCGGCGAGGTCGCCGAGTCGTACCGGGCACGCATCAACTGCGGGACGATTCACTTCATCTGGGGCAATCACGACAAGCAGGGCCGGCGCGACGAACGCTTTCAGAAGCAGTTTCAAAGCCTGCACGACCTGCTCGAAATCGACGTCGGCGGGCACTTCCTGGTGCTCTGCCACTATGCGATGCGGGTCTGGAACAAGTCGCACCATGGCGCGTATCACCTGTACGGCCATTCGCACGGTTCGCTACCCGACGACCCGACATCACGCTCGTTCGATTGTGGGGTGGATGCGTTTCAGTTCGCACCGGTCAGCCTGGACGAAGTGGCGGACCTCATGGGACGCAAGGCCTGGCGGCCGGTCGATCATCACCGCGTCTGAGTCCGGATTGACCCGCAAGCCGCCACTTTCGTAGGATGCGGCCCACGGAACAGCACTCTATTCCACGGAAGGAGATGCGCTCGTGCTGTATCACCGCTTGCACGCCCTCTGCCTGGTTTTCCTGGTCGGCCTGGCCCTCGCGGGCGGCCCCGGTTTCGTCGGTGCCCAGCCCTTCTCGGGCAACCTGAACGACGGCGACGGCACGCCGACGCCAACTCAAAACAGCGGCGGCGAACACCAGATTTATCAGAACGCCAATCGCATCTACCAAGCAGCCGGACTCGGCTCGCCGTTTACGAACAACAAGGGACTCGATCCCTTCTATGCCGCCTCCGACACGCACTGGACCAACCTCACCGGCACGGTCGCCTTGATCGGTATCGCGGCAGGCGATTCCAACACCTTTGGCGTCTACAGCAACCTGGGCACTGGCGGCGACCAGACTCCGCTGTTCGTGCAGAGCGGCAGCCAGGACTTCCAGGGTGCGGGCACGCTGGCTGATCCGTTCAAGGGCGCGGTGACGACGGTCGGCCAGACCAGCACCGTCGGCTTTTACCTCAACGACACGAGCACGACCAAAACCTACTATTCCGACGCCAGCCTGAACGGCGACAAGATGGATCACATGATCTCGTATCAGCTGACCGACTTGATCGGGAAGACGATCTACGTGAAGGTGGGCACGGAAACCAAGGCCATCACCTTGCAGAATCCGTACCTGATTGCCTGGGAAGACCGCGACATTCCCGGCGCGGACGAGGACTTCAACGACATGGTCCTGCTCGTGGACAAGGTCGCGGCCGTGCCGGTCCCGGCCAGTTTCGTGCTGTTCGGCCTCGGCTTCGGTGGTCTGGGGCTGACGGCCTGGCGACGCCGGCTGCGGGCCCTGTGGGCGCTGGCGGCGGCCTGATGATTGTTGGAAACAATGGAAGAAAAGAACCCCACCGACGCGGTTCCCGCGTCGGTGGGGTTCTTTGGTTGAGCGTGCAAAGCCGCAAGCGGCTCAGGCGATGATCTCGCGGACCACGCGGCCGTAGACGTCCGTGAGGCGGAAGTCGCGGC
>JAEUIF010000432.1 GCA_016795185.1 Planctomycetia bacterium
GCCAGGAGTTGTCGCCAGTGCCGTTCTTTGCCAGCATCACGAAGATGGGGTCGCGCCATGGAGGGCCTCCCAACAGGGACAGAGGTTTGCCACGGCGTGAGCTTAAACTACGGGTCAAGATGGGGTTGGCCGAACGCATACGGAAAAGTCGTCCCACAGCGCCGACATTTCAGCCGCTTGCCCCGATACCTCTCCGGGATGTGCCCCTCGAAACCGCAGGAAGGGCAGCAGGTCGAGCAGGTTGCAGTCATGGCATTACTTCTCGTGGCAACAGGGTGAGTGAGCGATCCCTCGCCGATAAGTGTCCCTGGGAATAGTAACGGCGGTCATGGCCTGTGGCGCGCGCCCGGCTCCCCAGTCACACCTACTGTTTCGTGGTAGCCCCCGTTGGACGACCTGGTGCTTCGCAAGCGCTGGGGTCCCAGACGCCGTTCTGCGCTCTGCAACATGAGAAAAGCACGTCAGGTGGCCCTGGATTTCTTCATTTCCACTCTGTTCGTGCTGTGATTTCCCGAAGTGAACCGGCTTGCATTGCCGGCCGGCAACGCAAGGAATCGAGTGAAAACCAGCCAGAACGATGCCGCCGCGCACCTTTTTCGAGCTTCGCTGAACCAGCACTGGGTGGCTGCGCCGGTAATTGCCTGGCGCGACTGGATTCGGCGCTTTCTCGACCTGCAATGCGGCGTTTCCTGGGTTCGATGTGTTTTGGCTAGGCCGGACTCGCCTATTGATCGCCCGCTAGGGCTTTCGCCGCTTTGGCCGTGCAGTCAAGAGACTCTCAAGTCGTTGGCTGAAGGCGGGAAGCGTCGTGTTAATGGCATGGCAATACGTTCGCAACTGGATCACGTCCAGCCGGATCTCGCCACGTTCAACCTTGCTGACAAACGACTGTCCCTTGCCGAGGCGCTCACCGACCTCGATCTGGGTCAATTGGGCAGCGCTGCGGGTCTCGCGGAGCAACTCTCGAAAGACGTCGTTCTCGGTGGTGTGGATGGACTTTTCCATGCGCGCGAATTGCCAGTGAGTGGCACGCATGGTAGAGTCGGAGATGGAATAGTCAAAAATTGACTATTCGCCTCCTGGAGCATCACCGATGATCGCCTTCTCCTGTCCCCGCTGCCAACACGCCCTCACCCGCCACGAGTCCGAAGGCGGCAGCAAGATCGCCTGCCCCGGCTGCGGCCAGCGCTTGCAAGTGCCACAACCGCCGCGCGTCGATAAGACCGTGCTCGGCCAGTTGTCCAATGACGCCGGCAACAAAACCGTCATCGGCGAGTTGCTGCCCGCACCCCTCTTGAGCACCCCGCGATCCGTCGCAGCGAATCCAGCGCCGGTGCCCGATCCGTTCGTAAGCTCGACCGCGCTCCGCTGCGTATGTCCCGGTTGCCAGGCCCTGATGAGTGTCAACCCACGCCGTGCCGGCTCCCTGGCTGATTGCCCGCGCTGCAAGACCACCTTCGAGGTGCCTGTGCCCCGGCAGGCCGACCTGCTGCTCGACGCCACGCCAGCCGCACTCACGGCCTTGCCGCCCGCACTCCCGGTCGCCGCGCCCGCGCAGCCCACCGACCTGTTCGCGTTCGAGGAAGGCTCCGCGCCCGAACCGGTGCGCCGGTCTTACCGCTCGGCCAAGTCTTCCGGCGCTCCTCGGCTGCTCCTGGGGTTGGGACTGGCCCTGACCCTGGTCATCGGCCTGTGCGGCGGCTTCGGCTGGATGGCGATGCGCAGCAGTCAGGAGTCGCGTTTCATCTCCCTGCAGAACCAGATCGCCAGCAGCGACTCCAAGCTCAACGCCCTGGACATCGAGCTGTCCGGCGCCGTCGCGCGCGGCGACGCCGGGAAGGCCGCCCTGCTGCTGGACTCGCTGGCCTGGGAATGCGAGCAGCAAGCCAAAGACCTCGACGAGCTCGCCGTGCGGCTGTCCGCCGGCGACGAGCGTGACTTCTACGTCCGCCGCGCGCAAGACCGGCGGACCCGCGCCCAGACTTGTCGCGCCGAAGCCGCCGTGCTGCGGGCGAACCGTCGTTGACTGGCCCGATGATCTGTAATTCAGGAGCCCTTATGCCGATCACCGTCACCTGTGCCTGTGGCAAACAATTGCGCGTCAAGGACGAGGCGGCCGGCAAGTTCGTGCAGTGCCCGGCGTGCGCGCAAACTCTTGCGGTACCGTCGCCGGCTGCGCTGACCGCTACCCTGCCAGCCTCACTGCCCGCGCACCCACTGACCACGGCGGCAGCAGCAGCAATGCTGAGCGAAGCGGCACCACCGCAGCCCACACGCCGCTGGGGCGTCATCACCGCGTTTGCCGGCTTGCTGGTCGCCGGCATCGGCGGCGGCGTGCTCGCCGGCTTCGCCTTCTTCCGGCCGACCGGCTCGACATCCGGACTTTTCCAGACAGTGGCCCAGCGCTCGACGTCGGCGCCGGAAACGCACCGGTTGCCCGACACCCCACCGCTGCCTGTAGCACCGCCGCTGGTGCCGCCCGTCGACGAACGCGAGGTACAGCGCCACCGACAGGCCGCAGCGCACCGCGACCAAGGCGTAGCGGCTTACCGGAACCAGAACTACGATGCCGCCATCCGGGCGTTTACCCAGGCGATTCGTCTGACGCCGAACTTCGCCGAGGCGCACCGCTGGCGCGGCCTCTGCTACTTCCGCAAAGGCGATCACCAGACGGCCAAGGCAGATCTTGACCAAGCCATCGGACTCAACGCCACGGACGTCCTGGCCCACCGCTTGCGCGGCGAGGTGCAGGCTGCGACTGGCAATCACTTGGCAGCCGTCCGCGACTTCGATCGCGCCCTGGAACTACAGCCAGGCGACGCGGCCATGTTGTGGTTGCGGGCTCAGGCACAGGTTGGCCAGCAGAACTTCCGCGACGCCGTCGAGGACTACACCCGCCTGATCCAACTCGATCCGCGCAGTGTGCTGGCGTATCGTGGCCGTGCGCACGCTTTCTACCATGCCGGCTTGGCGTTCGGCATCTACGGCGGCGCCCAGCCCGGCGACTTCGATAAAGCCATCGCCGACTGCCACGAAGTGCTGAAACTGCGTCCGGAGGAGCGGACGATCCTGGAGCTGCGCTGCCGGGCGTACTACGCCAAACGTGACTTCGCCAAGGCGTTGGCCGACGCCGACGAACTGCTCAAGATCCAGCCCAACAGCAGTGCGGCGCACGCCGTTCGCGGCCAGAGCTTTTTCGAGCGCCGCGATTTCAAACAGGCCGTCGCCAGCCTTGACGTGGCCCTCAAGCTCGATCCCCAGGACTTGCCCAGCACGCGCGCCCGGGGCTTGGCCTGCTTCGCGCTGGGCGATTTCGCGAAGGCGCTGCCCGACTTGACGACCGTGATCGACGCCGGCCGGAGTACACTGCAGCCCGACGCCGACGTGTTGCTCAGTCGCGGCATGATCTACAACGCCGCGCTGAACTACCAGGCGGCCATCCCCGACTTGACGGCGGCGATCCGTGCCCGGCAGGGCTTCGCCAAGGCTTACTGGGAGCGGAGTCGGGCCTATTACGGTTTGAACGACCGCGTGAGGGGCAAGGCCGACTACGCACAAGCCCTCAAACTCGATCCCCAGGTCGGCAAGCAGTAACTCTCAGGTCCTAGGACCACTTCAGCTTCTGGGCGTATCCGGAGTCCAGTCCCATGTCCGCGCCGCTCGCTCTCGATCCACTTCCTGAACCCTTTCACGGCGAACCCGGTGCGGCGCCATCGCCGGCCGCCAACGATGCGCCCCTGCCGATCGAAGCCGACGATGCGCAGTCTTCGCAAGCCCTGCGTGTCGTGAACTGGCTGTTCGACCAGGCCGTGGGCGGGATTCCGCCGGCCTTGCTCTCCGCCCGCGCCCTGGCCGACGAATACCTGCAGGACAGCCGCTACGCCGATGACGACCGGCGCGTGCGGGCGCTGATCAACTGGGAGACGACCAAGAACTTCACCAGCGGCTTCCTGACGGGCCTCGGCGGCATTGTCACGTTGCCGCTGGCGATACCCGCGGCGCTGTGGGCTTCGTGGGTGCTGCAAGCCCGGCTGGCGGCCGGCGTGGCGGCGATTCACAAGCATGAAATCAGCGAGGACCGGGTCAAGACGCTGGTCTTGCTCGCCGTCGCCGGCGATGCGGGCAAGGAGATCGTCAAGCAAATGGGTATCCAGGTCGGCAACCAGCTGACGCGGCAGCTGGTCATGAAGATTCCCGGCAGTGTGCTCCTACAGATCAACCGGCAGGTGGGTTTTCGCTTGCTGACGAAGGCCGGCACGACGGGGATCGTCAACTTGGTCAAGTGGGTGCCCATCGCCGGTGGCCTGATAGGCGGGACCGTGGACGGCGTCACGTGCCGGGCGGTGGGCTGGGTGGCGCACGAACTCTTTCGACCCGTGTCCTCGGCTCCACCAAATAGCTAACGGAAACCGCTGCCTTCGAGGGTGCTGCGCGTCGTCATTTTCACTGGCAGATCGCGGATGGTGACTATCGTTACGCGGTCAAGTCGATCTGCCGAGCGCCCTGTCATTCGCGAGGAATCCGCTCGCCATCGGCTCCGTTCGGGCGGAAAATCTGTCGATCATAGTCCAATAGAGAGTCCGGAGCACTCGCGATGCCTACCGACCAGCCCAAGCCCATACTGCCCCCGACCGGTTGAAACGCCTGGCGAAGCGCTGGCTGCAAGGTGAAGCACTGGCCGTGTTGGCAGTCGAGGCGTCTGTCAGTTGGCAGACGCTCGCCGGCGTCTTCACAGCCGCCGGCTACCGGGCGAAAGACCGCAGTGCCGTCAAGTCGAAAGCGGCCACCGAGAAGTGGCAAGCCGCCGCGAAGCGAGCCGCGCGAACGCACCAGTGGTCCATCGCCATGATCCGCTGGCTGGTCAGTCGGTTGAAGTCGCAGACCCGGTGGCAACTGGTCACGTTCACCGGACCCCACGGCGGCGACGCCCGTGGCATCGTCGACATGCTGGCCGTGCGCAGGAATCATCGCCGTGACGTGGGCGGCCTGAAGCGCGGCGACCTGTTCGAGTTCATCCTGATCCAGGCCAAGGCCGGCACGGCGCGGCGACCCGATGCTGACGACATCCGCCGTCTCCATCGCGTTCGGCAGGAATACGGAGCCAAGGACGTCCTGTTGGCCGAATGGCACCAAGGTCACGCGCCGGTATTCTCGCGCTTGTTGCCGAGAAGTTCCGAGCCGACCACGGCCTGGGAAGAGTTGAAGGAGCCGCTGGACGTGTTCGGCTAGCAGGCCGTCGGTCAAGTCAAGGCAACCGACCGGCGATGGACGTGAATGGGGAGCTTGCTGTCGGCCGAGCCGCCGCTATCATGGCTCTTTCCAGCCAGGGACGGCAATCATTGACACGGATGTCTCGGATTCTTCTCTATTCCGGCCCCGCTGTTCGACCTGCTCGCAGGGAGTTCAACGGGGTTTCTCATTGCGCTTCGCGCACGGCGGCTGCGGGGACTCCGCATGGCTAAAGAAAAAGGTCGCGGTGCGGGATACAACGCCGCCGTGGGTCTGCCACGGCGGCGCTGTCGGTTCATTGCTTGACATCAGGCGGCGTCATCAGGCGCGTCGTAGGCCGTCTCGCCGTTGTCGAACTGGTCGCGTTGGGCGACACGCGAACGCTTCGGGCGACCAGGCCGGTAGATGGTGGGCAACGGCAACGGACTGCCGCTCGCGACCGGATGGAAGAACTCGGCGATCTTCCGGGTGACAAGCGTACCCAGGATGCCGGTGACGGCACCGGCGGCGAGAAACAGCAGAGCAGGCATGGAAATTCTCCTTTCAGGTTGCAGGACAAAACTGGGCAAGGCTCAAGCTCAATACGCCGGGCGGCCGGCAGGGCCGCAGACCTGGTAGGCCACGGTCTGGTAGACGTAGCGGGCGAACTCCCAGGCATCGGCGAGCAGGTCGAGGCCGAGGTCGGCACCCTCGAGCACCTTCTCCAGCAGCCAGGTGGACAGCACCGTGGCCAGGGTGCCCAGCAGGCGCGAGGCCAGGGCCAGCGTGAACGTGGCGAGCTGATTCATTGCAGACTCCACAAATGGTTGGGGAAACGGACGCCGGCGTACCGCTCAGACCAAGAGGGTAAAGGCCAGCAGCGCGAGCAAGCCGCAGGCGGTGGGATGGCCGAACAACATCACCACGCCGACGAGCGCCAGCGGTATGGCCAGGGCCTGGCAGCCCTGCGCCAGCTGTTCGAGACCTTGTTCGACTTGCACGCAGTCTTCCGTTGATAGCCGGCGCGCTACCGCCCGCACGGCCGCTTTCCAGGCAGCCAGGCCGAGCGGCACGAAGACGGCCACCAAACCGACGCCCAGATCGACGAAGCCCTGAGCCGGCCGCGTGACCGTGATTTCCAGGAACCGCCCCACGACCGCAGGCCAGGGTGTGGCGTTGCTGAACGACAGCGTGGACAGCATGATCAGATTCCTCCAGGCGCAAGCAACGAAATCAAGAACACTCCAGCGAACACCGCTACATCTGCTGCAAGCGGCGCAGTGAACCCAGGGCGTGTTGAAACAGCCGGCGTTCGCGCTGCTGCTGCCGCAGGGCGACGACCAGGGCGTTCACTCTCGTCAGGGCGTCGCGCAGCATGGTCTGCAAGGCCACGGCTTCTTCGACCGCCGCCAAAGGCTCGTTCTCGTTCGTGGCCAACTGGACCGCCGGCGGTCGGGCCACAGCTGACGGGGTCGGTGGCGGCAGGGGCCCGTGGGGCTTCGGCATGGGCTTTCCTTTCGTTCCAGGTGAGGTTGCCAGGACAGGGCGAGTCGTGGCCGAGGAGATGCGCAGGGCATCAGGGTGCGGTGCCAGGGATTCCTTCGCCGGTAACGGCATGAACACGAAACGGCGTGGGCCGTCCTGGCACCAGAGCGGCTGGTCCGCATTGACGACCCGCACTTCCATGAAGCCGAGCTCCAGAGCTCGCCCCAGCAGTTCGCGGTTGACGCAGCAGCGCACCGGCGGTCCATTGACCTGCGACTGCTCCAGGATGACTTCCGTCGGACGATTTTGGCCTGCGCCGTGGACGCGCAGGACTGCCTTGCCGTTGAGGTCCACGGTCAGCGGCCGTTCGGCATCGCTAGCGCCGGGCAACTTGGCCAGCGTGGCGCGCAAGAACTTCGCCTCGGCCGGCGACAGCTTCCAGGTGGTCTTGCAGGTGTGCGGCACGATGGTCTCGACCGCGGGAAACCGGCCTTCCTGGTCGGCACTGAGATGCACGGTCCAGGGGCCGGCTTGTACCACGACGTGCTTTTCGGTCCGGCCGACCTGGACGCCCACGTCCTGCGGCAGCTGAAGGCCGCCGAACAAGCCCACCTTGGGCACCAGGACGTTGCCTTTCCAGGGAAAGCGAAAGCCCGCCTGGAGCAGCAGCTGTTTGCCATCCGTGGCGGCGATCTCGCCAGAACCACGGAGCTGGACCTTGCCGAGGGCGTAGCGAACGCTCTCGCGGGCGGCACTCTGCATGGCGTCGTGCAAGGCCGCCAGGAAGCCGGGCGGGTTCGTCGCCCACTCCTTCGGCAACGGGGGAAAGGGTGGTAGTTGGTCGACGTCGATGGTCGCGAAATCGACGACGCGCGGCACGCCGGCTTCCTCCCAGCGAGCCTGGACCTGGACCTGGCCGTCCGCGTCCACCTGGACGGTGCCCTGCCGGCCTTCGAGGGCATCCAACGCCTGAGCAGGTAGGGCGAGTTGCTGCGGAGGAAGACGCACCGGGAGTTGCAAGGTCAGGGCGGCATCGGTGTGCTGGGTACGCAAAGTCAGCCGGTCGGTGCCGGCTTCCACGACGACCCAGGGCAGCCGGTCGCGGGTCGGACGCGCGGGCAAGGTACGACGTAGCACCTGCCGGAACTCACGCAGGGTGCTACGCGGGACTTCGATCATGAGGATCCTCCATTTCAGGTATGGCGTGGGGGATTCGCAGTAGTTTTTTACTGCGACTGGAATGAGCTGCGGGTGAGCCAGTGGTCTTCCAGCCAGCGGCGCTCGGCTGCCAGCGCCTCGCTGCGCAGCCGAAACGGCCCGAGCACCGGACCATCCACCGGCGACAGGTCGGCGAACCAGGAACCCTCTGCCGCCGGCTCGACGTGACTCGCCCGGCGGATCGCGATCAACCCGAGGGCGT
>JAEUIF010000445.1 GCA_016795185.1 Planctomycetia bacterium
AACGACGAACTTGCAAACCGCCAGCAGCATACTTCAATCGAGCAGTTGCATCGCCGTGGTTTTCAGCAAACAGACCACCGCATCGCCCGGTTGCAACGCCATCTCGCGCACCGCTTCCGTGGTCACTTCGGCCCAGAGAAACTGGCCCACATCGACCGCCACCAGCACGCGCTCGGCGAACGGCACCAACTCGCGGATACGGCCGCGCAGTTGATTGCGAACGCTGACACCCTCCACGACAGCACGCGCCAGGGCCACGTCCCGCGCCAGGAAACGCACGCGCACTTCGGGCCCGGTGTGCGCTGCCGGCAGGTGCAGCACCTGTTCGCCGACGCGCCCTTGCCAGTGTCCCGCCGTCTGCCGCACCTCGCGCACGCGCAGCAGGTTGGACGGCACGAAGGCCGGATCGCGGTGCGTCAACACGGCCCGGTCGAGCGCGACCGCCACCGGGCCAGCATCGATGACGCGCCCCGCTTCCAGCACCACCACCTGATCCGCCAGGCGACGCACGTCGGCTTGGTCGTGGCTGACCAGCAGCGTCGGGATGTGCCATTCCGCCAGCGCGCGTTCCAGGTAGGTCAGGATGCGGTCCTTCAATCCCACGTCGAGGGCCGCCAGCGGTTCGTCCATCAGCAATAGCTCGGGGCCGCGCAGCAAGGCCCGCCCCAGCGAGACGCGCTGCCGTTGGCCGCCGCTCAACGTCGCCGGCCTGCGCTCCAGTAGGTCGCCGATCTCCAGCACTTCCGCGACGCGATTCAGGTCGATGCTTCGACTCGGCCGCCGCTGCTGCCCGAAGTTCAGGTTCTGGCGCACGGTCAGATGGGGAAACAGCAAGTGGTCCTGGAAGACGAAGCCAACGCGCCGCCGTTCCGGAGGCAGGCAGCGGCCGGCCGACGAGTCGAAGAGCGTCTCGCCCGACAGGACAATGCGACCCTCCTGCGGGCGCAGGATGCCGGCGATCAGGGCAAGAATCGTGCTCTTGCCGCTGCCGGACGGGCCGAACAGCGCCGTGACGCTGTCGTCGGCCTCGAACGCGGCGTCGAGGTGGAAGCCATCGGGGTAGGCGTGGCGGCAATGGAAGTGGAGCCGGCTCATCCCACCCCTCAGACGGTTGCGCGCCGGCCCAGGCTGCGGCGATCCAGATACTCGGCCATGATGAGCGCGGCGGCAGCGATGATAACGGACACGATCACCAGCCGGCTGCTCTCCTCAACCCCGCCGGGCGAGTTGATGAGCGTGTAAATGTAGACCGGAATGGTCTGCGTTTCGTCGGGAATGTTGCCCGCGACCATGATCGTCGCTCCGAATTCCCCGATGCTGCGGGCAAAGGCCAGCACGGCGCCGGCGATGACGCCGCGCCGCGCCAGCGGCAGGCTCACGGACCAGAAGGCATCGAACGGGCCAGCACCGAGCGTGCGCGCCGCCTGTTCCAGCCGGACATCGACCTCGGCGAAGGCTACGCGGATGGCACGGACCATGAGCGGAAAGGCCATCACCGCGGATGCCAGCGCCGCCGCTTTCCAGGTGAAGACAAGGTGCAGGCCCAACCAGGCGTCGAGATACTGCCCGATGAAACCCTTGCGCCCGAAGGTCACCAATAGGAGATAACCCGTCACCACGGGCGGCAAGACCAGCGGCAGGCTGAGCGCGGTTTCCACCAGGCCCTTGCCAACGAACTGGCGGCGTGCCAGCAGGTAGCCCAGGCCGATGCCGAAGGGCAAACTGGCCGCCGTCGCCGTAGCGGCCACCAGCAAGCTCAGGCGGATGGCAGACCATTCTTCGGCGGTCAGCCCCATGTCGCTGCCCTCATTCCCGCCGCTTCAGCAGCTAGTTGCCGGACAGTCGAGTGAACCCGTGCTTGACGAAGACCTCCGTGGCCGCGGCAGATTGCAAATACTCGAAGAACTTGCCGGCCGCCGCGTTCTTGTGCCCGGCCTGGAGCAGCACGAGCGGGTAGACGATCCGGTCGTGCGTGGCGGGTTCGAACGTATAGACCTCCTGGACCTGCTTGGAAATGCGGGCATCCGTCCCGTAGACGATGCCCGCCTCGGCTTCGCCGCGTTCGACATAGGCCAGCGCGACACGCACGTTCTCGCCGGGCACGAGCTTCTTTTGCTGCTCCAGTTCTTCCCACAGCTTAAGCTTGGTCAGGGCCTGGCGCGCGTAGATGCCCGCCGGCACCGTGGGGCCCGCGACGGCGATCTTCTTCACGGCCTCGTTGCGGAGGTCTTCGGGTCTGCTGACGCGCGCGGGATTGCCCTGCGGCGTCACGATGACCAGGGTGTTGCCCAGCAGCGGCATGGATTGTTGAACAAAACCCTTGTCCTTGACGAAGACCGCCCATTTCTCATTCGCCGACAGGAACAGGTCGGCCGGCGCGTCCTGAGTGATCTGCGTGGCCAGCTTCGAGGAATCGTCGGCGTTGAGCTTGACCTCGATGCCCGTCGCCTGCTTGAAGTTGCCTGCAACCTCTTGCACGGCATCCTTGGTGCTGGCGGCCACCAGCGCGAGCACGGAGCCAGCGGGTGACGTTGGTCCGGTACCCGGTGTTGCCGAATGAGGAGATTGGCCGCAACCCAGGCTGAAGCCCACGAGCAGCGCGGTCACCATCGCGGGACGAAGCCGAGGAAAACTCATGTTGCTTACTCGTTGGGTTTGAGCGCCGGTAGCCGGGCGACTTCCCACAGACGAATCTTGTGGTCGCCGCCGCCCGTGGCCAACGTCTTGCCGTCAGGCGCGAAGGCCAGCGTCAGGATCGGTCCGGTGCCCGAGATCAGTTCGGCGCGTGGTTTGCCAGTCGCCACATCCCAAACGCGCAGCGAGCCGTCCTTGCTGCCGGAAGCCAGTGACCGGCCGTCCGGGGCGAAGGCCAGCCAGCGCACCAAGTCCGCATGACCGCGCCACACGCCGCGTTCCTTGCCCGTGCCCACATCCCAATAGCGAATCGCGGTATCGCGCCCCGCCGATGCCAGCGCCCGGCCGTCCGGGCTGAAGACCGCGATGCGCACCATCTCGGTGTGCCCCGTCAGCGCCCGCAGTTCCTGGCCGGTGGCTGAGTCCCAGAGACGGATCGTCTTGTCCCAGCCCGTGGATGCCAGCAACTTGCCATCGGGAGAGTAGGCCACCCAGTTGACCGCCTCCGGATGGCCCTTCAACGCCTGGCGTTCCCGCGCCGCCGCCACATCCCAGAGGCGCAGCGTGGCGTCCGCGCCGGCGGAGGCGAGCGTCTTGCCGTCGGGCGCGAAGGCCACGCCGCGCACATGGCCGCGATGTCCCTTCAGCGAGGCGATTTCCTTGCCCGTCCGGCAGTCCCAGAGCTTGACCAGTTCATCATCGCCTGCCGAGGCCAGCGTCTGGCCGTCCGGAGCGAAGGCCGCCGCCGTCACCATCTGCGTATGGCCTGGCAACGTGAACCGCGTCTTGCCGGCGGCCACGTCCCAGAGGCGCACGGTCGCGTCCTTGCTGCCCGAAGCCAGCCAGCGGCCATCCGGAGCATAGGTCAGGCAGGTGACCGCGTCGCCGTGCCCTTCCCAGACAGCGGTCGGTTGCGGCTGCGCCCACGCGGCCGAGCCAACAAAAAACAACGACAGAAGTTGAACTGTTAACCGTGGCATGGTGGGAACTCCGAGTCGTTACTTCGCCACCATGACTTCGGTGGACTTGATGATGGCGGTCACCGAGTCGCCGACCTTCAGGTTCAACTGTTCGGCGGAAGTGCGCGAAATCAGCGACACGACTTCCAGCGTGCCGACCTCGACGACGACCTCGGCCATCACATTGCCGAGCTTTACGGATTTGACCACACCGGGAAACTGATTGCGTGCGCTTAGCATGGGATGCTCCTGAAAAATAGCGAGCAAGGCCTGCTTGATCCCCGTTCGTAGTTCCGCCTTCAGGCGGCGAACGACTCGCCGCCTTCAGGCGGAACTACGAACGCGGAACCACATAGTCATTGATAACATTCCTATTCGGTCGCCATCCGTCCGCGCCGGCGGTGGCGCAACAGCAGGCCCAGGCCGCCGATGCCCATCAGCACCAAACCAGGCGGCGCGGGCACGACGCTGGGCGGTGAGTAATCGATGGTTAACTCGGGCCGCAGCGCGGCGTTGGTGTTCTCGCGCGTGCCGAAGCCGCGCGCCGAACCGCTTTGCGCCTCGTTGCCGCGCAGCAGCCAGCCAAAGTTATCCTGGATGCCGTCTACCCACTTTTGCACGTCGTTCACCAGGCCCGCGCCCGTCCAGGTCACGACCGTCGTACCCGGCGCGACGCTCGCGCTGGCGCTGGCTGCCCCGAAGTCGCCGCCCGCCGTGGTCCACGGGCTCGTTGCATACTGGCTGTAGAACCAGGTCGCGTCCGGGGTTTGGGCTGCATCTCCCGCGCCGCCCAGTGCGAAGGAACCGGCCTCGCCGAACTCCGCCAGCAGCGCGAACAGTTCCATGCTGGGCTGCGCCGCGCTGTTCAACCCCTGCGTGACGTGCAGCTTCAGCGTCACGCTGTTGATCTGCGACCCCGGCACGATGGCCGACAGGTCGAAGAACAGCAGGCCCCGCCGCCGCGCCGTGCCCGCCGCCTGGTTCGTGCGTCCCACGAACAGCGACGGGCCGCTGCCGTTGCTGAGCTGCGCGCTGCCGCTGTTCGGCACCTCGATCAGCGTATTGTCGCGACTGGTCGTCAGCGTCAACTGTTCGGCACGGCCTGGCGTCGCGGCTGCCGCCAGCCCGACGCACACGCTCAGCATCCATGCGCGCACTCGCATGCGAACCTCCAGTCAGCACTCGGCGTCCTGACGGGCGCTGGGAACCTCGTTATGTTCAATCGGTCACAACGATAACTCCCGCGCGAGCGGGTGTCAACCCGGAGCAGGGTTGGGAGGCAGTCTGATTGGCAAGAAGTTCGCCGAGTAGTTGCTTGTCATCCGGCAGTACGTCGGGCTTTCCAGCCCGACTGAAAGCATCGGCAACTGGCGCTGTCGTGGAGCGGGCGCGGCATATTCTCGGCGCTGCATGTCGGGCTGGAAAGCCCGACGTACTTAACGCCGGTTCACCCTGGAACGTACACCAGGCTGTGCCTGGCAACCCGTTCGTAGTACCGCCTTCAGGCGGTCGAGCGACTCGACCGCCTGAAGGCGGTACTACGAACCAGGTGCGCCGAGTTGCAATTCACATGATTTGATGGATCACCTTGCCGCGCGTGATGGCCAGCGGGCGGCCCTGGGTGTCGTGGATTTCGCTTTCCGGCGAGATGCCCAGGCTGTGGTAGATGGTGGCGGTCAGGTCTTGCGGCCGGACGATGCCGTCCTTCGGATAAGCGGCGATCTTGTCGGAAGCGCCGTGGACCACGCCGCCCTTGACGCCGCCGCCCGCGAGGGCGGTCGAGAAGACGTGGCCCCAGTGGTCGCGGCCCGCGTTGCCGTTGATCTTCGGCGTGCGGCCGAATTCCGCCATCCAGACCACCAGCGTGTCTTCGAGCAGGCCGCGCTGCTCCAGGTCTTCGAGCAGCGTCGAATAGGTTTGGTCCATCAAGGGCATCAATTGCTTCAGCGCATCCGTGTTCTTGCTGTGCGTGTCCCAGTGGCCGTTGTTCAGCGCGCCGGCCACGCGCACCCAGTTGATGCGCACCAGCGGCACCCCGGCTTCCACCAACCGCCGCGCCAGCAGCACGCTCTGGCCAAAGCGATAGCGCCCATAGCGGTCGCGCACCGTCGCTGATTCCTGGTCGAGGTTGAACGCTTGCCGGGCTTTCGACGACGACAGGAAGTCGAACGCCTGCCGGCTCTGCGCGTCGTAGACCGACAACGTGTTGCTGCGCTGGACGTTGTCGAGATGCTGATTGACCTGATTCAGCAGCGAGCGGCGTTCGTCGAAGCGCATCGCCGGCACGTCCGCGGGCAGCGTCAAGCCGGGCACCTGGAAGTTCGCGGCGCTCGGATCGCAACTGAGCAACCAGGGATCGTAGGTGCGGCCGAGGAAGCCGGCATCCTGGCCAGGCCAGGTCAGGTTGCCGTCGTTGGCCGACTGCTCGGGCAGCGTCACGGCGCTGGGCAAATAGCCGTTGCCCTTGTGAACCTTGCGGACCACGGAACCCAGCGACGGCCAGTCATTGGGCGCGCCCGGCTTGGCGTTCTCCACGCCCATCGGAGCGTGCGGAAAGCCCGTGGTCATGTAGTAGCCGCTGGACGAGTGCGCGTTGTCGTTGGTCTGCATCGCCCGCAGCACGGCGATCTTCTCGGTCAACTTCGCCGTCTTCGGCATCAGTTCGCCGACGATCAACCCCGGCGTGGCCGACTGGATCGGCTTCAGGTCGCCGCGATATTCCTGCGGAATGTCGGGCTTGGGGTCCCAGGTTTCCTGCTGCGGCGGCGCGCCCAGGAAGAAGAGCATGATGCAGGCTTTGGCCTTCTTGCGCACCTCGGGCAGCGGAGTCGCTGCCTGGGCTTGCCGCGCTTGCAGCAAGGCGGGCATGGTCAAGCCGAGCGTGCCCAGGCTGCCCACGTGCAGCCAGTCGCGCCGATTCAGTCCGTCGCAGAGGCGTGCGCCGCGATCCTGGATGGAGAGCATGGCAGGTTCTCCCCGGTTGGCCCCGCAGGTAGGAGTAGGTGGGGCCAATTGGTTGGGTTCTGTCTTTAATCCCTCTCCCCCGGCGGGAGAGGGGAAGGGCGGTGTCAGAAAACCCGTGAAAACACCCGCCCCACAACACACACCACCCAAACCCGGGGCGCGCGCCGGGCAATTTGGAAAGCACACACATAG
>JAEUIF010000453.1 GCA_016795185.1 Planctomycetia bacterium
GCGTTGTTCTCAACGACGATCATGTCCCTGGGTAGCAGTCCGGTGCTGTCAGCCAGGCAGCGGCGGTAGTAGTCGTAGGCGAGCCAGTTCTTGGCACTCAGCTCGCTTTCCGGTCCAGGCCGCCGCTTGTCCTCGCTCTTGGGACACTTCCAGCAGGGCGGATTTGTTCCCGGCGGTCGCCGGATCGGCTTGCCGGCGCGCATCGTTTGCTGCCAGTCCGCGCCGTACAGCCACTGCTGGCACAACTCGCACGACGGGATCTCTGGAAACGCCCTGGCGATCCAGAGACCCCGGACTAGTTTTTTTGGTCGCGCTCCGCTCGCCATTCGGCCAGCGACTTGCCAGCCGCAGCGGCGGCGGCGCGGTCCTTTTCCTCCTGCTCCAGTTTCGCGGCCGACAGTCGCGGGTCGATGTCTGGGGCTTCATTGCCCAGCAGTACCGCCTGCATTCGGTAGAACAGCCGCGGCTTGAGGCGAGTCAGCATGTCGGCCTGAATGGGGACGGTCTTGCCGTCCTTGCCCCGCAAGTCCCAGGACAACAGACGGCCGGCGGCCCACTTCGCCGAATGCTCATGCAGCTCCTTGCCGTCCAGGTCCTTCACGGCGCGGCTGTAGGCCACGCTCTCGATCAGGGTGATTGGCCGATACTCGAAGCGCAAATCCGGGTGGATGCGCTCGACGCCCAGGATGAAGGCCGATTCCGTGTAGCCGTCTTCCGGGACCAGGCCCAGCACGTCGTTTGCTTGATTCACGGCAGTCCTCATTGGTTTGGGATAATGGCTTGCGAAACGAACCCGATAGCGGCAGCGGTCAATTGGTCATGCGGCGAAACCGCGCTTCGACGGCTTCCCGCTGAATGGCTTCTTCAACCAGGTCGGACACCTTCTGGATCATCCGGGCGCCAATCTGCTGAGCAAGCGGCTCCATTCTCTCGGCGATCTTCTTGGCGATGGCTTCGGCAGTCTCCTCGGCTTGCGATGCGACCCGGACTTCGATGCGCTCCTTCAGACCGTCCAGCAAGGCCGCCTGGACTTGCCCCTGCAACGCGCCCACCGCCAGCACGGCCTCTGGGCTGTTCCCGCCCTCGGGATCGATCTCAGCTCTGGCTTCTTCCACGGCGGCCATGTCGTCAACGACGTGGCGCAGGTCAACGAGCAGGGCTTGGTAAGCCTCAATGGCCTTCTTCGCGTTCATCGTCTTCCCCTTACCCTCGATCGAGAAAACCGGCAGCCGGGGTGTTCAAACGGCCTTCCACAGCCCGTCCAGGGCTCTCCCCTGGCTCGTAATCCCCGGCGGCCGGGCTTGTAGTCGCGCTCAGCTCTCTGCCTGTAGCGCGGCGCGCGTCGCCTTCAGCTCACCCTCGAGGAACGCGGCCTCCCGATCCTTCCGGGCGACGGCCAGCTCGCCTTCGAGCCGCTCGACCTCCTGGCGCAGCCGGGAGATTTCACCGTCCCGCTGGTGGATCGCCGCCGTGGTCGGCGGGTCGGCGGGCAGCCACGCATTCAGCTGGCCGGGCTTGTCACCCGGCAACGGCTTCGCCGGCGTGTCCAGGTCCACGGCGTAGCGCCGGGCTTCCTTGGCTTCGGCCGGCCGGATCGAGCCCAGCGCGGCCAGCCGGCCGATGTTGGCCTGGCTGCCCAGCTCCTCGGCCGGGACCACGTCGCCACGCTGGTGGTTGCCGAGGCTGCCGAGGATGACGTAATGCGAAGCGTTCACGGGAAGGTCTCCGGTTTGGGAAAGGGCGCGGGCCGGTCAACGCAGCTCCTGCGGCCCGTCGCTGGTCTCAATCTTGATCGCCGGCAACTCCGTCAGGCCGGCCGTGGTGGTGATGCGCGCGGCCGCTTGTAGGCAGCTCAACTGCACCAGCAGGTCCAGGACCTGGGCCAGCGGCAGAGTCGCCCGAACCTGCTCGGCGCGTTCCTCCATGCGTTGCAGGCCCGTGGCGTGCTCGCGCTCCAGGAAGGCGCGCAGCGCGTCGCCGGCCTTGTCGCGCAGCTCGGCGGCCAGGCCCGCGACCACTTCCTGGCGCTGCCCGGCCCCGGTCTGCTGTCGCCGCACGGTCTCCAGGTCCGCTTCCAGCGTTTCAGTCCCTCGGCCGGCGCGGACCGCTTCACGGAACTGGGCCGTCAATTCGTCCAGGCGGCGGCCGAGGGCGGCCTGCTCCTGCTCGATGGCGTGCCGCCGCAGCACGGCCTGACGCCAGGCGGCCACGTCCGGGTTCGAGGCCAGGAAGCGGTCGCGGGCGGCGGCCAGGGCGACGTTGCCCATGTGCGTCAACTGGTCCATGATCTCGGCCGCCCGCACTGGCGCGGGCAGCTGGCCGCTGACCTGCAACGTCGCCCGGAACGCTGTCCCGCCGTCCGCGTGCGCGGTGAAGCCGGACAGGGCGGCGCTCAGGCCCTCGGGCAAGACGGTCGGCACGGGACGCGCCATCGGGTGCTCTCCTGCTGCGGGCGATGGTTGGGGTGGCTTACCGGCGGCGGTTCTTCTGCTCGTTGCGCAGGACCGCGTTGCCCAGCGAGCTGGACTTGAGCAGCTGCTCGCGGCGCGCGGCCGTCATCGGCGCGGGCCGCTGCTCCGAGTGGGAGCGGTAAGCCTTGTTGGCCTTGGCCATCTCGGCGGCCGTCATCGGCTCTTCCGGTTCGGGCGTCGCGACTTCGCCGCCGGCCAGGCGCACGACCTCGGCGACCTCGTCGGGCGTCAACTTGCCCGCGACGCTCGCGGCCAGTTCGGGTTCCATGCCGACTTCGGTCAGCATCTGCACCAGGTCTGCGTTCGGGGCTGCGTTCGCGGCCATTGGTCTCACCTCGCTGAAACATCGGAGCAACCCGGCACCGGCGCGCCGGACGTCTCGCAACACCAGGACCGCCCGCCGGGGCGGCAAGTAGGTTTCGCTGTAGCCAGCGGCCGGCAAGTCGGCCAAGGTTTTCACGGCGGGTAACTCGCCGCCGAGCAGGGCCACGCGCCGCAACGTCGGGCCGTAGCGCTTGCCGCCGTACTCGAAGTCCGAATAGACCTCGCTGCTGCACGCGCGGTACGCGCGCGAGTTCACCAGCTTGGCAATGGCTACCGGCATCTCGACGAAGTCCGCGAGCAACGTCTGCCCCTTGCGCCGCAGGTTGGTCACGGTGCCGGCGGCGGGAATGCCGGAGTCCTGCAACCACTCCTGCGATTCGGAATGGCCCACCACGACGGTCGGCCGCAGCAGGCTTTGCAGGCGGTTGAAGTTCTCGACCATCGCGTCCAGATCCTGGACGGTGTAGGCGACGTCTTTATGCACGCCAGCGGCGAAGACTTCGACGCCCTTGACCTCGCCCAACTTGCTCATTGGAAAAACCTCTCCGTCGTTCGCCGAGGAACCGCCTGGGGCCAGCCGCTGCCACGGACCAGGCGGCAACGGCGCGGCCCCGAGGTTCAGGGGGGGCCGTGCCCCAAGCGGAAGCTTTCAAGCGGCCGGCGTTCGCCCCATCGGCAGCACGCGCACCCGACTGCTGGGGTA
>JAEUIF010000500.1 GCA_016795185.1 Planctomycetia bacterium
ACAGCGGACCCTACGGTAATTTCGTAGGGTCCGCTGTGCGGACCATAGCGCCCGACGCTACATCCATTTGCAAAACGCTCTAAGCCGCAAGCGGCGCATCGGCCTACGCCGCCCGCTTCCGGGCCGCGGCTTCCTCGAAGACCTGGCGCAGCAGGCGGTAGTGCATCTCGAAGGTCCACTGCGTCGCCGTGCGGCGGGCGGCCTCCGCGCAGGCGCGCCGCCGGGCCGGGTCGAGCAGTTGCCCGATGCTCCAGGCCAGTTGCTGGTGGTCGTGCGGGTTATCGACGACATAGCCCTCGCGCGGCGGGCTGAGCAGTTCGCCCGCGCCGTTGAACCGGCTGGTGATGACCGGCAGCCCGCAAGCCAGCGCTTCCAGCACCACCAGCGAGCAGGGGTCGTAGAAGGTGGGATGAACCAGGAAATCCGAGGCGAAGTAGCAGTTGTGGATGTCGGAGCGCGGGCCGAGGAAGCGCACGCTCGCCGTCACGCCCAGCTGTTCGGTCAGACGTTCGTAAGCCCCGGTGTTGGCATGGCCGGCGACCAGGAGGCGGAAGCGCTCGCGGTTCGGCAGCCGGGCGACGGCATGCAGCAGCGGTTCCAGACCCTTCAGTCGATAGTTGACGGCCACGAACAGGGCGACTGCTTCATCCGGCTGAATCGCCCACTGCTCGCGCCATTCTTGCCGGCGCTTGAAGCGATCCGCCTGCGCGAAGCGCTCCGGGTCGATGGCGCTGTGGACCACGCGCAGGTCGTCGGGCTGGATGCCGTACCAGCAACGGAAGTGATCCCGGACCATGCAACTGTTGACGATGACCAGCGGCCGATGCGTCAGGTACTGCCGGCGTTCGAGCAGGCTGTAGGACCAGTGGGCCAGGTCGCAGCACTTGGCCACCCGCGCCAGGGTGCGCCGCCAGGGCCGGGCGTGCTTGCGCAGGTTGTGTTCCGCCGAGGCCACGTGCAGCCCGCCCTGGGGATACTGCACGTCCTGCCCCCAGGTCTTGTTGAAGCCAATCGAAACGTGCGATGGGGCGTCCTTCAGGGCCTGGGCGCAGGCAGCACCAAAGCGCCAGGGCCGCAGGAAACGCGGCCCGCGCGCCGCCGGCAAGCGGTGATAGACCGTCTCCGCGGGCAGGGACTCCTCGTCCCACTGGCTGGCATACAAATGCACCTGGCAGCCATCGGCCGCCAGCCGGCGCGCCAGGTCGCCGATGTAAGTCTCGCAGCCGCCCCGCGCCGGCAGCACGCTTTCGTAGCACAAAGCGATGTTCATGGTTTTATTCATGGGGTAGCACGAATAATTGAGGCGATGCACCACGGCGATCGTTGGCGCCTGCCGTGGCCACTGAGAGTTCGCGAGCCTATCGCCTTACCGCGAAGCGGTTACACTCCACAGCCCAGGGTCGCGCAGCGCACCCTGGGTACGTAGATGACGAGGTTTGGTCGACCCCGAAGGGGTTGCACAAAGCTTGCCACACGACTTGTGCAACCCCTTCGGGGTAGTTCCTCCCGCTTTCCTACAAACCCAGGGTGCGCTGCGCGACCCTGGGCTGTGGAGTACAACCGCTTCGCGGTAGGGATCGGCCAGCGATTCACGCCGCCTGATTGTGCCGGCGATAGCGCTGCCATTTCGCTCGCACCAATCGGCGCAGCCAGCGTTCGCCCGGTGTCTTCCACGCCGCGCCGCAGTAGAGCCGCCAGAAATGCAGGCGGTCCTGCGCTGTGACGCCCTCGACCTCGGACGAGTACAGCAGCTGCGCCAGGTCCTTGAGCTGCCAGCGCCGCCAGGTCCAGGGATGATGCGCCAGGCGGTGCAGGTCGATCACGTGGACGCGGTCGCGCCAGCTCTGGCCGCTTGCCGGCTTCGCAAGGTCGCGGCTGATGTCCTCGCGGCGCACGTAAAAGTGACAGAGATACCAATCCTTGTGAAAATGCTTGCGGTCGTGCAGTGCGCGCGTCAAGCGGGCTAACTCGACGACCAAGCCCGACTTCCATTCGCGAAACTCCGCCGCCGACAACGTGCGTGCGGCCAGCGGCAGCGCCTCGTGCAAGGGCAGCATGTCCGTCAATTCTTCGACCGCGAGAAAGCTTTGCAGCCGGCCCCACGGACCGAGGAATTCACCGGCGGCGACGGCGGCCGGCACGGGCAACCCCTGTGCCGCGGCCCATTCCAGGTTGCGCCGCTCGCGCATGCCCGGCGACCAGTCGCCATCCGGCCAGAGGACCGACAGCACGCCCTGCCACCAGGGTAGGCGGTAGTGCCGCTTCAGGTAAACGCCCAGCCGCCGGCCGTCGGCCTCGATGATCCAGCGGCCCGTCGAACGTCCCTGCTTGGCGTGGAAGCGATCCGTGACCGTCTGGTCCATGATGCGCTCGGGCCAATCCGCGCCGGCGAAATCGACCCAGTCGGAGCGCTGCCAGAGCCGCCGCGCCCCACCGAGCCAGCGTTGCCAGAGGGAAGTGGTCATCCGGCGGCCCTCCGCTCGGGCAGTGGCGCGAGCGCGGGAGCGATGGGCCGGCTGCGCCAGGGCCAGCCGGCGATGCGGAAGGGCATCGACAGGAAGCCCGCCTCCTGGAACGGGCGGCGCTGGCCCCGTTCGGCCCGCGCGGCGGTCAACTGCTCAACCAGGGCGCGTGCCTGCGGCGTCAGGCGTTTCTGGCCGAGATAGGTCAGCAGGAAGCGGAGCAATTCGGTGCGGCTGCACCGCAGCGCGGCCGGCGACTCATCCAGCGTGGCTAAATCGTTCAGCGCCGCGGCAGACGCGGTGCGGCGCGACAGGTTCAAGCCGTCGATGTTGCCCAGCACCACCGCCGGGGGCAGCTTCGGATGCTGGCGGACTTGCAGAGTTTCGGCGGCG
>JAEUIF010000501.1 GCA_016795185.1 Planctomycetia bacterium
ACAGCGGACCCTACGGCATTCTGTAGGGTCCGCTGTGCGGACCATCGCGCCCAGCGCTACATCCACCTGCGAAACGCTCTGGCCTCCAGGAGCGTTGGGCTTGCTGGCTCGCGTTTCACTTCGCTTGCAGCTGACGGACGAACCACTGGTCCGGGCTTTCCGCCTTCGCGCCGGTCGCCACGACTTGCAGCCGGTCGTCCGCCTTGGCCGTGGCGAACGCGGCGCGAGCCGGTTTCAGCATGGCCGCGAGCGCTTCACCAGCGGCTGGCCGATTGAAGCCATCGACCACGCCTTCGAGGCGCAGCGGCCGGGGTGCCAGCGCTGCGGTCAATTCGGGCAAGTCGCCGATGGTCAGCACGCCCGGAATCACGGCATCGTGCGGCAGGTAGCAGCACGGTCCTTGGAGCACCGATTGATAGCTGCCCAGCCCGCCGCGCGCGTGGATGGCCCGAATGTCGTCGTCGAACAGGCCGCCCAGCAAAGCTAGCAGCCCGCCGAGCGGTTCGGGCTGGTGTGGCCGGCCTTCACTGCCGTGTGGCGTGACGAACTCTCGCTCCGCTGGATTGACCGGCGCGAAGGAATCGCCCCAGAGCGCGAGGCGTTTACCGTCGAGGTCGGGTCGCTGGCGGAGGTAGTCCAGCACCGAGCGCAGATCACGCAATCGGCCCGCGAGCAACGTCTGGCCGAGCAAGAGTCCGGAAGCTGAGAGCGTGGTCGCCTGGCTGCGCGGTTCGCGTCCGCCGCCTGGCGAGCTTTCACCCACGCCGCGCACGTCCAGCAGGCAGACGGCGACACCCTGCGACAGCAAACCCGCCACGACTTCCGCGCGCTGCTTCAGGAACTCCTGCTTGTCGCCCTGAACCACGGCGACCGTGACGGGCAACCGCGCGCTGCCCGAGCGCGGCGGCAGCAGCAGCAACACCGGCACGACGATGCCCGGTTCGACCTGCAAATGCACGCGCTCGACGGTCACACCGCCGGGCAGCGGTGAATCGGTGCGGCTTTCGCGGACGATGACTTTGCCGCGCGGCCTCACGTCACCGAGCAATTTGGTCCAGTCTTCCCGCAGTCGGGCGCGCCGTTCCTCGGGCGACAACCGCGATAGCTTCTCCCGTGCCGCCGTGGCGCGCTGCTCACCCAGTTGCCCGGCCAGCACGTGCAAGGGCCGCATGTCCTTCTGGATGGCGGGCGTCAGGCAGAGCAGTTCCTCGACCGGCCGGCGCTGGCTGTATTCCTTCTTCGGGTTGGGAATGCCGAACCAGCGTTCGAGCACCGGGTAGAAGACCTCCCGGCTTTCGGGCGTCCAGTGCGTATTCTCCGGCGACGAGCCGACGACAAAGCCCCGGCCCGCCGCGCCGGCCAGCGCATCGCCGGCCTCATGAAAGCTCCAGACTTTCTGCAAACGCTTCCAGACCGGATCGTGCTCGCGGTCCCAGTAGAACTCGTGATAGTAGAGCAAGCGGCGCGGTGCGAGCGACGCCACGATCTGCCAGTGCAGGAAACCGTCGCGCGCCGAGAGGCGCAGGTTGCGGGTCGATTCCCAGCTGCCGCCGCCCGCGTACTCGAACGTCTGCTCGGTGTCAGCGGGCAGCGGATATGGCGTCTCCGGCTGCGGGCCGCCGAAGTTGTTGACCACCGCGCCGGCGATGCGTGGATCGAGCGCCGCCGCCACGCCTGCCACATCGCCGCCGCCGGCCGGTTCGGAAATCAGCAAGATGCGCTTCGGATCAATGTCGGGCTGGCCCAGCAGCACATCGACGCCGCGCATCTGGTCCCAGACCAGCCAGCCCATCAGGCTGTCGCCGATGAGTTGCAACTGCACGCCGGCATCGTAGCGGAAGTAGTAATCCTGGCGGTTGAGCGGAAACGCTTTCGGAAAGTCCTTCTCCGTGATGTACGGATGCTGGCGGCGCTCGCCGTGTCCCAGGTGATCGGGAATCAGCACCAGGCAACCGGCCCGCGCCCAGGTCATGCCCATATCCTGCCGCCAGCCGTTTTCCTTGGGGCTTTGATGGCTCAGCGTGACGATGATGCCCGGCATGGACTTCGCCGGCTGCGCGGGTCGATACAGGTTTGCCGTGACGAACAGTCCCGGCCGGCTCTCGTAGACCAGGTTGTCGACGCGGTAGCCGTCGCCTTCGAGCGTGCGCGTCACCTTCACCTTCAAGTCCTGGGGTGCGGACGGAAACTCGCCGAGTGCGGTCCGCAGCGCGGCCAGTCGCCGGTCGCGGAAGCGCTCCCAGTCGGCGCGAGATTTCACTTCGTCCCAGGCTTTGGCATCCGCGAGGTTGGCGGCGCGCAGCCCGGCACGCACATCGCGGCCGAGCATCGGCGCCAGCGGCGAATCGCCCTTCACCGTGCCCAGGACGATGACGCGGGCATCCACGCCGCGCAATTTATCGGACAGTTCGCTAGGTTTCGGTTCTGCGGTCAGCCCAGCCGTGGCGATCCCCTGCAAGGCAACGACCACCCATGGCGACAGATAACGCATGGCAACTCTCCCAGAGCAGTATGGCGACGCGCTTCATGATGCGTTGCCCGCGCCGGCTTTGCCTGGAGAATCGCGCTTTTGCCTTGGCGATTGTTTATGTGCCAATCGTGGCGCGCAGAAAGCGAGCGACGGCACGTCGTCCGTCGCTCGCTCGCGTGTTCGCCGCTGGCGGCTGCGCAAGCCGCCGGTTATTCACCGTTCTTCAATGGAGTCGAAACCGTCTGCTCAGCGGTCGGCCCGGAACCGGGCCGCACCGTGCCCGGGCCATCCGGCGTCAGCCGGGCAATGAACTCCGGCAATTCCACCCCGCCGATGTCCTTCATCACCTGCATCATGGGCGGCATCGACCGCGCCAGGTTTTGCAGGAAGTTGGCGGTATTCGAGGTGCCGTGCCCGTTGCCCCCGCCGTTCTCCCAGACGATCACCTTGTCGAACTTGATGTTGGAAATCGCCTGGGCGGCCGATTTGGTCAGCGCGTCCATGTGTTCGAGCATGAGCAGCTGGAACGCCTGCTGCGAGCCGCCGCACGCTTCGATGATCCGCTTCAAGCCGTCGCCCTTCTTGGCGAGCATCTCGTACTGGCCGCGGGCTTCGGCGTCCAGCTTGGCGAAGGTAGCCGCCGCCTGGCCTTCCGCCTCAATGCGCCGCTTCTCCGCTTCTGCTTCCGCTTCGACGATGGTCTTGGCTTTTTGCGCTTTGGCCGGGGCTTCCAGCTCGGCCCGGCGTTCGGCCTCAATCCGTTCGGCATGGGCCAGGGCCGCCTTGGCCAGGGCGCGGTTCTGAGCTTCCTGCACGGCGGCTTCGGCCTCGCGCTTGCGGGTTTCACCCAGTTGGTATGCCTCGGCCTGCTTCACCTGCAAGGCGGCCTGCGCGGCCACCACCTGGGCCTGGGCCTGGTTTTCGCCAGTGATGGCCTTGGCATTGGCGTCGGCCACGGCGATACGCATGGTCCGCTCGGCGTCCTTCACCTGCGCTTCGCGCTCGAAGGCGGCGTTCTGCTCGCCGACCTTCTGTTCCTTGTCCAGCTGGGCGATGCGCACCGCCTGCTGACGCTGCGCTTCCTTGATCTGCGCGTCGCGTTCCAGGGCGGCCGTCTGCTCGCCGACCTTCTGTTCCTTGTCGAGCTGGGCCAGGCGGACGGTCTGTTCGCGGATGGCCTCGCGGGTGCCGATTTCGCGCAGCTTGTGAGCGTTGGCCACGCTGATGGCCCGCTCGCGCTCCGCCTCGGCCACGCCGGTCTGGCCGTGCCGTTCCTGCTGGGCCACGTCGATGGTCGCCTGCTGGATGGCCTGCGACGCCGCCTTGCGGCCGATGGCCTCGATGTAGCCGGATTCGTCGGTGATGTCGGTGATGTTGACGTTAATCAGCACCAGGCCGATCTTCTTCAGTTCCGGTTCGAGCGAGTTCTGGATGTTCTCCAGGAACTTGTCGCGGTCCTTGTTGATCTCTTCGATGTGCATCGAGGCGATCACCTGCCGCAGCTGGCCGAAGATGATGTCGCCGGCCTGCTGCTTGATGTCCTCGGTGGACAGGCGCAGCAAGCGGATGGCGGCGTTGTTCATCACCGCTGGGTCGGTGCCGATGGCCACCGTGAACACGCTGGGCACGTTGACGCGGATGTTCTCCGCCGACAGCGCGCCCTTGAGCGGGATTTCAATCTGGATCGGTTCCAGGCTGAGGAACGCATGATCCTGGATCAGCGGCCAGACAAAGGCGGCGCCGCCGTGGATGCACTTTGAAGTATTGCCACCCGCCACTTTACCGTAGATGACCAGCACCTGGTCGCTGCGGCAGCGTTTGTAGCGCTTGGCGAGCAGCAGCATGAAGCTGCAAAAAATGATCAGCACCGCGACGACGAGCAGGATCCACCAGGGAAACTCGTCGCGCGTAGCCGGCAACTGCGGGCCTCGTTGGGCGAACAGTTCGATGAAATTCATGGTTATACTCCGGGTTGGGGCGCGGGTGCGACTTCGACGGTATCGGGGCCGACGACGGCGGTCACCACGATGGACGAACCGGTCGGCAGCGGGCCCGTGGCCGTGACGGCCTGGTATTCGACAAGACGGTTTTGCAGGTTCAGCGTCACCTTGCCCGCGCCCTGCTTGCCCGCGGGAATGGTGAGGTAGACGGTACCATTGAGCCCCACGGCCCGCTCGATGCGCGCGGTGCCATCGGACTTCAAGCGGTGCATCAGCTTCATGAGGTATGAGACGCCGAACAGTGCCACCAGGCCGCAGACTGTGGCGAACGCGAGGGCCACCGGCGGCTCCATGTGAAAGTTCGACGTCCCGGTCAGCCCGGCCAGGCC
>JAEUIF010000520.1 GCA_016795185.1 Planctomycetia bacterium
GCGCGCCTACCGGGCCATCCGGAGCTTGCAGGACGCACGCACGTTTCGGGGCTGGCTGCTGTCGATCGCCCAGGCGGTGGTCATCGACGACGCCCGCCACGGGCAGCGGCTCAAACGCTCGGGCACGCACGCCGGGCCGCAGGCGCTGTTCGGCGTGGCCGACGGCGGCCCGACGCCCGACGAGCAGCTGGAGCGCGAGGAGACGCGCGGCCAGGTGCTGGCGATCCTGCGCTCGTTGCCCGAGGACTACCGACTGCCGTTGACCATGCGGTACATCGGCGGCGCTGACTACGGCACCATTCGCGAGCAGTTGGGCCTGAGCAACGGCTCGCTGCGCGGGCTGCTGCATCGCGGCCTGCAAATGCTGCGGAACAAGCTCGAACAAGCCGGCAAGCACGGGGGCGCGGTCTGCGTCTGAACCGCCGGCCTTCTGGAAAGCATGGCAGCCTGTCCGGCGGAGGTCGTCTCCGCCGCTTGCTTTCCGGGGCCACTGGTCCCGTCTGCCGACTCTACCGGGAGACTTCATCGATGGCCGATCACGCTTGGACCCAGGAAAGCCTGGCCACCTACTGCGCCGGCGGACTGGAGCCGGCCGAACGTCTCGAACTGGAAGAACATGTCGCCGGCTGTCTCGACTGCTCCCAGGCGCTCGACGACGCCCGCCGGCTGGACGAACAACTCACGTCACTCTTTGCCGATGCCCGGCCGCGGCCGGGTCTGGAGGACCGTATGATTACCCGTCTGCGCAACGTCAAACCGAACTCCGGACTGCACTTCTACGCCAAGCTGGCCCTGTCGGCGGCGGCGGTGCTATTCCTCGGCATGTTCGGTGCCCTCATGGGCGCGATCATCGACCCCAGCGCGCCGGCCCAGGCGCGCGGCCCCAGCCGGTTCCTGGCCGTCTTCGCCGACCGGTCCGAAAGCGCCTCCATGCGGGAAACCACCACCGCGGGCGTGCCGATGGCCGACGAACTTGGTGACCGCGTCGAGGAAGTCGATGCCTACACCCGCCGCCTGGCCAACGAGGCGCTCGCCGGCGGTCTGCCGCAGGAAGAAGGCGAACGGGCGCGCAGAGCCGAAGGCCGCAACATGGTCAACGACTCCATCGGCAACGATCCGGACGTGGCCACCAACTACAACGTGGATCGGCTGAAGGAAGCCAGCGTGCCCGGCCCGGTCACCACGCGCGAGCAGGCTGGCGTGCTGGCCATCTCGCCGCAACCGCCGGGCTTCGGCAGTCGCGGGCAGGGCGCGATGGACGGGCGCAGTGGCAGCACCCGTCACGACGGCGACAAGCGCAGCGGCGGCTTCTATAGCTACCGCGACCAGTCCGCCGCCGGCAAGCCGAGCGCTGGCGAAGGTAAGGAAGCCGCCGATCTCGAAAAGGTCAAGAAGCTCGAAGAGTCCTACTTCAAGCCGCTGGCCCAGGCCGTGCCGACGAACGCACCGGCGACGGACTCCAAGGGCGGCCAGAACAGCGGCCCCGGCAACCCACCCAAGCCGGGCGAGCCCGCCCCCACGCCCCGGCCCGAGCCCAAAACCGAGCCGGCCGCCGAGGAGCCGGCCCCGGTCGTCACCCAGCGCAAGATCATTCGCTCCGGCGACATCGAGTTTGAAGTCGACGTCTTCGACGACGCCGTCGCCAAGGTCACCAAGATCGCCACGGAAGAAAAGGGCTTCATCGGCACCGTCAACAGCGAGAAGCTGCCCAACGGCAAGGTCCGCGGTGTCATCGTCGTGCGCATGCCACCGGAACGCCTCGACACCCTGATCCTCAAGCTGCGGGCGCTGGGCGAACTCAAGAGCCAGCGCATCGGCACCCAGGACGTGACCAAGCAGTACACCGACATGGAAAGCGAGCTGCGCGCCGCCCGCGCCATGGAAAACCGCCTGATCGAGATCATCAAGAGCGGCAAGGGCGAGATCAAAGACCTGCTGGCCGCCGAGAAGGAACTGGGCGTGTGGCGCACCAAGATCGAAAAGTGCGAAGGCGAGCTGCGCTACTACAACAACCTCATCTCGCTGAGCACCCTGAACATCACCCTGGCCGAGCGCGACGTCCGCTCGCCGTTCGCCCTGACCGAGACCGAGCACGTCCAGATGGGCGTCGAGGTCGAGGACGTGGAGAAGGCGCAGCAGGAAGCCCACCAGGCCATCGCCGACGCCAAGGGCCGCGTCACCAAGTCCGAGCTGAAGCAGCACGCCGCCGGGCAGTTCCAGTGCGTGATCCTCTTCGAGACCTCGCCGGAAGCCGCTGGCCCGCTGCGCGACCGCCTGAAGCAGCTGGGCGTGGTCGTCCGGATGGAAGCGGGCCGCACCCAGCAGTCGGAAGGCCCCGCTGGCCGGCCGCTGGACGTCAAGGTGACCCGCAACGACGTGCAGTTCAACGTCTCGCTGTTCAACGTCGTCAACATCGCGCCCCGCGAAACCACTCAGTTGCACCTGGCCTGCGTGGACGCCGAGGCGATTTACAAGAACATCCTGCACCGCGTCGCCAAGGCCAACGGCCGGGTCGTCACCCACCGGCTCGACCGGCAGCGCAACGAGCAGACCACCGGGCAGATCGTCTTCGAGGTCAAGACCCCCGAGGCCGACGCCATCCTGACCGACCTCAAGAGCTACGGTGAGGTCATGAAGCTGAACGTCAACGAGAACCCGGACACGAACAACGTGACCAACTCGAAGCGGGGCTTCCAGATTCAGCTGTGGGCGCTGGGCACCGTCCAGCCGCGCGAGACCGTCCACATCCAGCTGGTCGCCGCCGACGTGCCCACGGCCTACCGCAAGCTGCAAGAAGCCATCGCCAAGTCGGAAGGCCGCGTGCTCAACGCCGAGCTGAACGAGGCCGACAAGCGGAATATCTGGGCGCAGCTGCACTTCGACGTGCGGCGGACCAAGGAAGGGACCATCGACGCCGCCTTCAAGGACTGCGGCGAGATCTTCGCCCGCAACGCCACTCGCTCCAACGACCGCGAGAACACCATCGAGAGCAAGGTCGCCCTCGACGTGCGGGTCATCAACGTCGCCAACCTGGCCCCGCGCGTCACCCACAAGCTGGTGATCGAGGTCCAGGACGTGGAGAAGACCGCAGCGCTCCTGGCCGCCCTGACCGGTGAGACCAAGGGCCGTCTGCAAGCCAACCAGATCACCCGCGAGAAGAGCGGGCGCGTCGTCTCCAAGCAGGTGCTGGACGTGCCGCTGGCCTCGGCCGCGACGATCCTGGACCGGGTCAAGGGCGTCGGCACCATCCGCGCCATGGAGGCCCTGCCGAACCTGCAAGCGCCGGACGGCAACCTGGCGGTGGCCCGCCTCGACGTGGCCCTGTCGAACCAGGCCCCGATCGTAGCCCAGGATGAAGGCGTGGGCGATTCGTTCCGCAAGGCGCTGTCGATGAGCTTGAACGCTCTGCTCTGGAGCGCTTCGGCCGTGACCACCGGCATCATCTTCCTCGGCCCCTGGGTGCTGATGGCCTGGCTCGCCTGGAAGGTCGCTCAGCGGATGCGGAAGAAGGAAGCCGAAGCGGCGTCTCCGACCACCGCCGCCCCGACGGCGTAAGCCACGCCGCCACGCAGTAACCCACACGGGCCGGGCCAGCGATCGACGCTGGTCCGGCCCGTGTGCTTGATCGGTTCCATGAAGCAATGGCGACAGGCCGCGGTCGTTGGCTCAAACGACCTCGGACTCCGTCGCTGCCGGCGAGCCCCGTCGGACGAACCCCGAATCCCGTATGGCTCCTTCCAGCTCCGTGCCCGGCGACAGCCAGAGCAGCAGCGGCGTGGTCATCGCCGTCGTCGCCAGCGCCATGAGGACGAGCATGCTGTAAACGCTGCGCGGGACCACTCCCAGCTCGTAGCCCTGGTTGATGGCGACCAG
>JAEUIF010000542.1 GCA_016795185.1 Planctomycetia bacterium
CCCAAGTTCAACACTTGTGCAGCTGCATTTGGACGTATCCGCAGCTGCAACATGGGTTTTCGGCAGATTTCTGTAGTGTAGAACAAGTGGCTCTGTAGTGTAGAAACTCGACGTAAGTCCTTATTTTGCAACGAAACAGACCCCTCAAGTGTTGAACTTGGGCTAGCTGGGCCTGACGTTGACGGTCAACCTTTTCGACAAAATACGGGTGAACATTTTCCAACGTGACGGACTGCTCGTCCATCGCCGTCGCCTGAATCATCGAGCGGTGGAGGTGCGACACGGCGATCAACCAGACCAAGCCCAGCAACATGTGTAGCGGCATACATGGATGGATGCTCACCGCCCCCATCGGCCGGAACAACATGGACCCGGTGGTGCAATTCATCAGTAGCGCGAGCATGCTCACAGGAATGCCCACGGATCGCCATTGCCAGTGGTACCAGTGCTTCGGACAGAGGGGAGCCGCCAGGTGCAATCGTCGTTGCAGCTTTTTGGTGCAGACGAAGTACGGTGTCAGACTGGTCGCTGCTACGATCAGGAGGCATGGCAAGCCCACCAGCGGTTGCTTCAGCCAGCGAATGTCGCCGAGCAGCCAAGGGGACAAAGCGAAGCAGCCCAGCGGCAGTGCTAGCAACCAGCCGACCCAGCCCGGTTTCCATTCGATAGGCTGGGTTCGCCACCGGACGTTGCCTGCTCCACAGCACATGCACTTCGCAGGCAACCAGGCGGTTTCGGCTTCTTGTCGATCAAGGCGGATGGTGGCCATGTTGGTTTCGGATTTTCCGCCAGGGGAGGATTCGACGACAACGCCAGCTTAAGAATCCGGCAACTGCTTCGACAAGTCCCTGGGAATGGATTGTCGCGACGCGCTGGCCGCCACTGTTCCCTTTGGTAGTTTCTCCAGATAATGGTCCCTAGTGTCGTGTCCGGAGAGTGGCTGCTCGAAGTACGTCGGGGGTTCCAGCCCGACACCTCGCGCCCGCGCTTTTCCCGGGCGTCGAGCGGGCGCGGCCAGCCACTGGCGCGACGTGTCGGGCTGGAAAGCCCGACGTACGGCCGACGATCAGGCCAGCACTCCTTGGACACTGGACTTGCCCTGCCGCCGTAGCTCGCGCCGGCCGCCGCGAGGAGGACCGACATGGTAATGCCGCTGGCCGACGACAATTCCGACCGCCGCACGTTGCCCTACGTCAACGTGACGCTGATCGTCCTCAATGTGCTGGTTTACGTGTTTTTCCAAGGCATGGGCGCCAACGACCGCTTCACCTATGCCTGGTCCACCGTGCCCTACGAGATCATGACCGGCAAAGATGTGGAGACGCCGCCGCGCGTGATCCGCGATCCGGCGACCGGCCGTTCGGTGCAGGTACCGGGCCTGGAGCATACGCCCATCTCCGTCTATCTGACGCTGCTCACCTCGATGTTCATGCACGGCGGGTTCGCCCACATTGCCGGCAACATGCTGTTCCTCTGGATCTTCGGCGACAACGTGGAGGACGCCATTGGCCACGTCCGCTACATCATCTTCTATTTGCTGTGCGGCCTGATCGCCTCGCTGAGTCATGTGTTCCTGACCGTGGCCTTGGCGGGCCTGGATAGCCGGGCGGCCTACGTGCCATCACTGGGGGCGTCGGGGGCGATTTCCGGGGTGATGGGCGCGTACCTGCTGCTGTTTCCGCACAAATCGGTGACGGTCATCCTGCTACGTATGCTGACCCAGGTGCCGGCCTGGGTGGCGGTCGGCATGTGGTTCGCCCTGCAACTGATCGAAGGCATGGGCATGCTCGGCGGCGACCGGGGGTCCGGCGGCGGCGTGGCCTACGCAGCGCACATCGGCGGCTTCGTGGCGGGCATGGCGTTGATCTATCCGTTCCGCATCGGCGTGGCTGCCTACCGCTGGGAAGACGGTCCCCGCTGGCACCACCGCGATTCCGACAACTGGTACGAATACCGCCGACGCTGAGAGGAGTTGGCCATGCCGACGTTCGATCCGACACAGTACGGAGTTGCCATTGCCGAACTGCTGCAAAAGCCACGCTTGGCCGAACTGGGGCCAGGCAGCCCGAACCGCGCGCTACAGTCCGCTCTGGAGCGACTCACGCCGGCTGCATTGCTCGCGCCGGCGGCCGTCCGTGATGCCGACATGGCCGGCTGTTGCCTGGCGGGCGTCTGGTTGTATCACGATTTCCTCGGCGAGTCGCACCGCATCTGCCAGGACATCGGCACGCCGACCGGCAGTTACTGGCACGCGCTGATGCACCGCCGTGAGCCGGACGCGGGCAACAGCAAGTACTGGTGGCGGCACGTCGGCAAGCACCCGGTCTTCGCTCAACTCGGCGATGCGGCGGCACGACTCGGCTGGCGGACCTGGGACCCCGATGTGTTCGTGGACGAATGCGAAAACGAACGCGGCACCGGCAGCACCCGCGAACAGTTGTTGCGGGAGGTACAACTGCTGGAGTGGGAGCAGTTGTTTGCGTGGTGTTACCGACAGGCCGTGGATCCATGAGCTTCGCGATGGCCGCGTCGTACACCCGGCGAGAAAACAACATGAATAGCTGATAGCTGTCAGCCATCAGCTGTCAGCTATTCATGAAACGATGAGCTTGTTCAATCCATCGCCACGCCGCAGCGAGCGGCAACAGGTATGGCCAAACATCGACCGATCGAGCGCGAGTTCGGCGTACCCATCGCCGGGGAGATTCTGCCGCCGGAACAGTGGGCAAAGACGGCGCTGAAGAAGTTGCCGGCCGATGGGCAACTCGACGTGCCCGCATTGTTCGGCCGCGTCGCGCCGTTGGTGCTGGATGTCGGATGCGGCAATGGGCGTTTCCTCCTGAGCAGCGCGCTCGGCCGCCCGGACCACGATCATTTCGGCATCGACATTCTGCCCATGGTCATTCGCTACGCCACCCGGCGCGGCAACCAGCGCGGCCTGACGAACCTGCGCTTCGCGGTTTGCGACGGCGAGCGCTTTCTGGGCCAGTACCTGGGACCGCAATCCTTGACCGAAATTCACTGCTACCACCCGCAGCCTTACTACGATCCCGCGCTGGCCCAGCGGCGCTTGATCGCCCCGCAGTTTCTCGCTCAGGTACACCGCGCCCTGATACCCGACGGCAAGTTGTTCCTGCAAACCGACAATCCGGGTTACTGGACCTACATGCGCGCGGTGGTGTCGTACTTTTTCGACTTCGAGGAATTGAACGGCCCCTGGCCGGACGCGCTTCGCGGCAGGACGCGGCGCGAGATCATCGCCCTGCGGCGCGGCTTGCCGGTGTTTCGCGGCTGGGGCGTGGCGAAGGCGAACCTGAGTGAAGCGGAGGCGCTACGCCTGGCGGGTGAGCTACCACCGCCGGTCTTCGATGCCGACCGGCGACTGCGGGAACTGGATGAGCTGGAAAGGCACGACAGGTAAACGAAAAAAGCAGCCTGGCGCGTGGGTGCCGCCCACGTTCGCGCCAGGCCGCTTGCTTGTCGCACCAATGCAAATGCAATCGACTTCGTGCTCAATCAGAAGCCTGGGTGCCATGCCCACGGCTTTGCGTGGGCATGGGAAGCCTGTTTGTACTC
>JAEUIF010000580.1 GCA_016795185.1 Planctomycetia bacterium
CAGTAATGTACCGGGCGACATCAAGGACGAGGCCGCCCTGCGGGAAACCATCCTGCTCGAAAAGTATCGCGGCTTCGAGGAAGGACTGCTGCGCCTGGCCCAGCGGCTGGAACGCAGCACTCGGCCCGACGACCGCGCCCAGGCCGCCCAGCTGCGCAAGGCCATCGAGGTCGCCGGCAAGGGCGGCATCTCGACCCGCTTCGCCCAGTTGATCTTCGTGCTGAAGAAATCCGAAGCGACCAACCTGAACGAGGTCAAGGACGCCATCGTGCAAGGCGAACGCCTGATCGCCGACTTGCAGGAAGTCCTCGACCTGCTGCTCAAGGACCGCGACCTGGACCGCACCCGCGACCGCATCAAGCGGCTCGAAGAACTCATCAAGATGCTCAGCCTGGCGATCCGCGACCAGAAGGTGGTCCGCCGCCACACCGACATGAAGCAACTGGAGAAGGACGAGCTAGGCAAGGCGCAGGGCAAGGTCACCAAGCACACCGACGAACTGGGGCGGGAACTGGAGAAGGATGGCACGCAACAGCTGCCGGGCAAGGAACTGGTGCAGGACGCCGTCAACGATCAGCGCGAAGCCGGGCAGCGCATCGGTACGGGGGAGAACGGTGAGGCATCGAAGCATCAGAGCACGGCCATCGACAAGCTGGTGCGCGTCCGCGAGGGCCTGGAGAAAATCCTTCAGCAACTACGCGACGAGGAACGCAAGGCCATCCTGGTCAGCCTCAAGGCCCGCTGCGAGGAGATGCAGAAGCAGCAGACGGAAATCCTCGACGGCACCGTGGCCGTGGCCAAGAAGATCGCGGGCGCCGAGGACCAGAAGCCGACCCGGCCCGACGAGCAACAATCCCTGGCGCTGGCGGATCGCGAGGCGGTGCTGGTCCGGCACGCGGACAAGGTACTGACCATCCTGCGGGAAGAGGGCAGCGCCATCGCCTTCGCCGAGGTCTTCGAGCAACTGAAAGCCGATGCGACTCTGGTGCAGCGTCGGCTGAACAAGGCCGACGTCGGTGAACTGACCCGCCAGGTGGAACGCGACATCATCGACACGCTGCAAGAGGTGCTCGACGCGCTGAACGAGGCCCTGTCGCCGGTGAAGCCAGGGCCGGGCGGTCGCCCCGCGCCGCCGAAGACCTCGAAAGAGCCTCGCCTGATCGACTTCGTCGCCGAGCTGAAGATGATCCGTTCGCTGCAAGTGCGGGTCAACGACCGCACCAAGGTCTACGGCAAGCTCTATCGCGGCGAGCAGGCTGAAGCACTGGAGATTCGCAAGGAACTGAAAGACCTGGCTGACCGCCAGCTCAAGATTTACGACGTGACGCGCATCACCGACAAGCGCGAACAGGAAACCAAGAGCGACGAGCGACCGGGCCGCTAGCGTTGGTAGGTCAGGCTTTCCAGCCTGACCGCAGCGCCCGCGATGTGCTGCAAGCCGCCGGCCTCTCTTGTACGTTGGGCTTTCCAGCCCGACACGCAGCGCCAGCGGCTTGCTGCGCCCGCTCGACGACATGGCGAATCGCCGGCACTGCGGTCGGGCTGGAAAGCCCGACGTACAAGCAACCAGCCGCCGATACCACCGTCAGGCTGGAAAGCCTGACCTACTACGAGAGGATCGAATCCATGTCATGGCGAAACTGGATCGTGGCTGCGGGCCTGGGCGTTGCGACGCTCAGCAACCCCGCGACGGCTGCCGAGCCGGCC
>JAEUIF010000581.1 GCA_016795185.1 Planctomycetia bacterium
AACGATCACCCGCATACGCACCTCTCGATCGAGGGACCGGAACTTCGTTCGCCTGCGTTCCAGCTGGCCAGGCTAAACCGTCGTGCTCAAGGTGTCAACGACGGGTCGAGCAGGCATGTTTGAGAGTTTGGTGATTTCCCGCCGCGCACGTTGTTCCGTTGCGCGACGGCGGGTATGATCGCCGGTCGTTCACACCCCGATAGCCCCGAGGTGGTATTCGTATGAGCGAACCCGATACTGCCATCACCGTGGCTCTGCGCATTCCTGGCCAGTGGTCGCATCCTCGCGAGTTGCTGGAACGGTTGCCGAGCGGCTACCGGCTCACGCCCGAAGCGCTGTTTCTGCCCGACGGCGCGGAGGTCGGCTTCGGCGCGATGGGAGCCGATGACCAGTTCGCGGAGATTTTCCGAACGTCGTGTCGGCGGCCTCCCTCGGCGGAGGAACAGGCGGCTGTCAAAAGTTACACCGTAAACGCTTTTCTGAGTGGCCCCGGTGGTTCGCTGGCCGCGGCGCGGACGATGATGCGCGCCGGCGCGGCTCTGGTGCGTGCCGGCGGTGCGGGCGTGTTCATCGACAACAGTGCCCTGGCCCACGGCGCGGCCGACTGGCTGGCCTTGACCGACGACGGCAGCCCGGATGCCGTCAGCTTCGCCTTCGTCAGCATCGTGCGCGGCCAGACCGACGTCTGGACGATGGGCATGCACGTCCTTGGCCTGCGCGACCTGCGCATGAAGCGCGCCGACGTGGAGCCGGAGGGTGACGACATCATCGAGATCATCCGCTACCTGGCGCTGGGCGAGAAGCCCGTCGCCGATGGGCACGTGATCGCCGATCTGAACGGCCCGCGCTTCCAGGCGTTCGCGGAGGATGCGCCCGCGAACCTGGCCCGCAGCCCGATGCACAATCCTTATGGCCGACTGCGGCTGGTCAGCGTGCGCGACATTGCGGAGAGCAACTGATGCCCATAAGGAACCTGTCGCCATGAACCCGACAACCGTCGTCATCGTGCTCGGCGTACTGGTTGCAGGGCTCGGCCTGCTGATCTATGTCATCGTGCGTTCAAGCCGGCAAGCCGCCGAGCGCCGTCAGCAGCTGCAAGAAATGGGTTTCGAGCCGCTGGAGACCGACGATGAACTGACGAACCGCATCAGCGCGTTGTATCGGCGGGTGGACCCGACGACGGGCCGCTTCGAGCTGCGCGACGTTGCGCGCCGCGCGCTGCCCGACGGAGAGATGTACATTCTCGACGTGCTCGAACATTCCCGCGAGGACCACGTCTGGCAAGCGAAGCAAACGGTGGCCGTCAGTTCGTCCCGGCTGAACCTGCCGCACTTCGTCCTCACGCCGAAATCCGATATGAACAACTGGGCCGCCGCGCTGGCAGATCGCGTCATCGGTTGGGCGGCGACGGCTTACGGACCCGCGGTTACCTTCCCGGATGCACCACAGTTCGAGCAGCGCTACAACGTGAACTCGACCGCGCCGGACGAGGCCCGCCGATTCCTGACCGGCGACCTGCTGCAACACCTGGCGGACACGCGCTACACCTGCATGCACGCGCGCGGCTCGGTCTTCACCCTCACGGAGATGGGCACGCAGCCGAGCACGCGCTACCCCACGCCGGAGCAGTTGCGCGAGCGAGTCGAGCGGGCCACGACCATCCACTCACTGCTGACGAGACATTTCGGATAAGTGCCATAGCGCTCATACCAGCGCCAACGGCCGCAGCGGTGAGCCGGTCGCGCCCTGGAACTTCAGCGGAATGCCGACGAAGGCGAACGAGTAATGTCGTTCGCGGGCCAGGACTTCCAGGTTCACGTTCTCGATGATGTAGATGCCCTTCTGGGGCAACAGGTAGACGTGGGCGAACAGCGTCGCGCCGGTTTCGGGGTCGCGTTCGTCCGGCACGTCCCAGGCCATGTTGTCCGCGCCTACCGCGACGACCTGGCGCTCCGCCGCCCAGAGCGTGCCGGACTTCGCCACGCCCGCAGCGTTCAGGTAGGCAGCCTCGTCGTGCCAGAGCGTGGCATAGCCAGTGCGGACCAGCAGCACGTCGCCCGCCTGGACTGTCACCTGCTGCGCGGCCGCGCAGGCTTGCAGTTCCTCTCCGCTGATGCTGTAGCGCGGCGGCAGTCGCTCTTGCCCCTTCCAGCCAGCCACGTCGAGCAGCACGCCGCGCGCGAGCAACGGCGGCACCGTCTCGACGCCCAGTCGCGTAAAGCCCGCCGGAGTCTCCACGCTGTCGGTAGGAATATCGCCGTAGAGCTTCAGGCCGCATGCCTGGTGGCAGAGCGCGTCGATGTTGTTGTCAAAACCATAGTCCTGTGTATACAGAAACGCCACGCCCGCCCGTGCTAGTTTCCAGGTCAACACGAACGGACAGCGGCAAAGGATGCTGGGATGGTCCGAAGTGGGGTTAGTCGTCGCTGTCGGCGTCCGCTGGCGGCCAAAGCCCAGCGTTGCCGTAGTGGGATTTCAGCGCCCGCAGGATTTCGCCTGTACGGGTTCGGTCGTTGGCCTGAGCCTCACTGTCGATCAGGTCGAGCAGCGATTGCGGCAGATGGAAGACGACGCGCGGGCTGGTGTGGCGGTCTTGGGTAGCGTTCACAGGCTTCTTCTTCCTCTTGGCCATGAGCGAATGCTAGCGGCGCTGGTGCGTCCGCACAACGGTAAATCGTACCCGGTATGGACTAGCGTTGTCAAGTGCTGCCATTAAAGTCAACACACAGAAATTGTGTTGACACACAGTAGCACCCATGCTATCCTTCCCTCTGTCAGCTTCGGGCACCTTCGCCCAGCGACACCCAACGGAGTACCGCCATGCTGACCGCAACCCGCTTCACCCTGGTGGCCCTGACCTTCCTGGCTGTGGACGTCGCCCTCCTGCGGGCCGACGCTGGGTTGCTCGTCAGCCTGGTGCTGGCGACGCTGGCGGCCGAGGGCCTCAACGAGATGGTGAAGGCCCTGACCGTGGAGGAGTAAGCCGCCCTCGGGCCGGGGGACGCCCTCCCCGGCCTCGCTGACGCCGGGCGTATCGGCGTTACCGGAGTCCGCAGCGGGGAAGCAGCAGCGGTAGCGATGGCAGCGCCCGGCGAATCAGGGCGACGGTCGAACCGGCGGACGCAGCCGGTATGCGGGGAGCCAGCGAAGATCGGCCTAGCGACCACGGCGAACCGGTGGATTTGCCAGCAGCGTCAACCCGTGGGGTCGCGTCCACGGCTGGCACTGGATCGGACGGAGGACAAGAGGCGCAAGAAGTGGGCCAGCCGGTGACGCAAACACCCGCTGGCCCGAAACCCCACGACGGAGGTTACTCTGCGATGCACAGTCTACCAAGTCTTCGCCGGCCGGGCCGCGCCATTTCGGCGAACCCGCTCGGCAGCCCCACGGCGGCCCACGGCTGCACGCCGCTGACCGGCAGCGAATCCCTGTTCTACCGCTGGCTGGCCGAGGGCTTTCGG
>JAEUIF010000600.1 GCA_016795185.1 Planctomycetia bacterium
TTCTGGACCTGGCCGTGGGTTGGCTGCGCCAGGGCCAAGCGCCGGCGCTGCCGCCGGGTCCACTCCCCAGCCCGATCGGCCCCTGACAGCGCCGGCCTCCAGCCGGTTCGCTACCGGTACGTCCCCAGGGCGGTAACCAGGGACCTACTCGATCTCACTCCTGCCCCACTCGATCTTTCCCGTCGCCCTGGCGCCGCTGAGCAAGGCTTCGCAGGCCATGATGGTCTCTTGCCGCTGGGGCTCCAGGCTCGGTGCCGTGATGAGTTCTCGAAGCGCGATCACCGCCACCTGCACGGCCCACTTCGGGTTCGACGTGACGAAGTCACGAGCCGCGCGAGCCAGAGTGCCCGTGTTGGCCGATTCCGCCGCGAACTCCAACGCCAGATCGAGGAAGCCGGCTTCCTTGGCCGCAGCGAACCACTTGCCGCGACCCGCCGTGCCGGCCAGATCGAGCAAGACTTGCCGGGAGTCGCGCTCGGGGTACTTCTTGAGAATCGCTCGATAGGCCGCCAAGTTCGAGGTTTGACTGGAACCACCACGAGCATAGCGCCGGTAGGCTTCGTCCCGACGGCCCGCCTGGAGCAGCACCCGCTCGCAGAAGCCGAAGATCTGCCAGGCGGGTTGATTGATTTCGCGAAGGCAGGCTTCGGCACGGGCCACGGCCTCGTCGACATGACCCTGGCGTGCCAGGGCTTCGGCACCAAACCGCTCGAAGTACCAGGAACGCTGCTGGTGCAGCGACGGCAACTCTTCCAGCTCGGCGTAGCGGCCGGTCTTCACCAGGCTGGACAGGCAGATGGCGGCCCCCTTGAACCAGACGAAGCCCTGGCCTGCCTTCGACCAGCAGTCACGGAGCGGGGCGAGCAGGGTGTCGGCCCAGCGGTTGGCCAACTCGGGAAAGGCACAGATGTCGCCCCAGGCAGTCTGGACCTCGGCCAGGTAATCGACGCCATCGTCCATGACGGCTTCGTACAAGCGGTCAGTCCACTGGCTTCGGGTCGCCAAGTCGGCTGGAGCTTCGATCAGGATGGAAAGCAGTTCGTCGAGCGTGCGGTTGACGGCAGTGCCCAGCGCTCCCGATGACGTGTCGATCTTCTCCAGTGCCGGCCAAAGCCGCTCCATGAGAATCACGACGCCATCAGCCGCCAGCACGGCATCGGTTCGGGCAACCTTCTTGATCTCGGTGATGGCTTCCTTCAAACGCTTGGTGGCCAAGGCGGAGCCATGCCAGCCGTAGGCACCGGCACGGAAGCGAGCAACGAAGATCCACTTGTGCTTCTTGGCCATGGCTGAGTCCATTCTCAGCGGTCCCGTAGACGACTGCCGCTCAGCGGCACCCACTGCACCACGCAGAATGGGCTGTCCGGCCCGCATTGAATCAGAGCGATGGCGGTCAGCTCGAAACGCAACGGCGTCCAAGTCGATTGGAGTTTTTCCGTTCTTCCTGCTTAACGTGGGCTTCGCCCACCGCCCCTCAGAGGATGAAAACAGGCATCCGACTTTCCAAAATGATTGTTACCAGCAGTCACTCAGAAAGCGGATGCCATGAAGCCAGTATGCTCGTTTTTCACCAAGTTCGCCAGCCTGATCGCCTGGGTGCTGTCGTGTTTCGACCGGGTCATCTTCAAAGGGCATCTGCCGATCAGTCGGGCTGCCGAGTTCGAGCGCTTCGTCGATTACACCCTGAAAATCCGCCGGGCCGACTTCCTCGACACCGTCGGCCCCAAGTGGTCGAAACGCCTGGTGGAACACTCCAAGCAGGTCGCCCACCAGGCCGGTCGGCCCTGGGAGTATCACGCCGGCGACATCGACAAGGATGCCTGGGCCAAGGAACAACTCGCCCGCTCTCCGGTGGTGGCAGGGCTGGTCGGCGTCTTGTGCGTCATGGAAGCCTGCCCGACTTTCAAACTCAAGCCAGGGGAAAAGCGGCCTGGCTTCGTGGCCCGCAAGGTGCCCCAGCGCGTCTTGTATTACTACTTCGTCGATAAGGAACTGGGGCTGATGCACGTCCGCTTGCAGACCTGGGCGCCGTTCACCTGTCAGGTGTATGCCAATGGCCACGACTACGTGGCGCGGCAACTCCACAAGAAAGGCATCGCCTTCGAGCAGGTCGCTAACGCCTTCGTTCAGTTGGGCGCGGCGGCGGCGGCGCAGCGCTGCGCCGATCGGTTCGCCAAGCTGCCGTGGCCGAAAATCCTGGAACGGTATGCGCGGCGCGTCAATCCGCTGCTGCAGACGGAACTCAAGGGGCTAAGCCACTACTGGGTCATCGACCAGGCCGAGTACGCCACCGACGTGCGCTTCGCCCGCAAGCACGCCTTGGCGGGGTTGTTCGGACGGTTGCTGGCGTTCGCCTTGCTGACCTTCAGCCCGAAGAAAATCTTCACTTACCTGGGCCGCAGACTGCACGAGCGGTTTGACGGCGAAGTGCAAACGCACTACAAGTCGGTGCGTGAACCCGGGGCGTGCATCAAGCACTTCATGAAGCGGAACTGGCTGAAGATGTACGATAAGCTGGGTCTGCTGCTGCTGCGCGTGGAGACCGTCATCAATCAACCCGGAGAGTTCAAAGTCTTGCGGGCACGGCGGCATCGGGACGGCACCACGACTTTGGGTTGGTTTGCGATGTGCAAGGGTGTTGGCAACCTGCCTCACTATCAAAGCCATGCCTTGGCCTGCAACCACCGCTATCTGGCAGTCCTGGCGGCGGTCGATGATCCGACGCCGGGCTATGACGATCTGAAGAAGCTGACCGAACCGCAGCGCCACCAGGGACGGAGTTACGCGGGCTTCAACCCGGCACGGGAAGGGGAAGTGCGTTTGTTCGCCGCCGTGCTGGCAGGCGATCACATCGCGCAGGGATTTCGCAACCAGGACATCCGCGCGGCCCTGTATACGGAGTCGGCCAAGGATCCGCTGCGGCACCGTCACAGTGCCGCTGTTGGCCGGCTGCTGAAGCGCTTACAAGTGCGTGGCTTGGTGGTCAAAGTGCCGCGCAGCCGGCGTTGGCGGGTGACGGACCAGGGGCGACGTGTGATGGCGGACACGCTGCAGACGTATCGTCGCTACCAGACGCAAGCCGCATGAGCACAATCGGTTTCAGCAGCGAAAACTTCCGCGCATCTTGCATAGAAGTCCAGAGGAAAGACCCTACAGGCGGCGACACGCCTCCAGTCCATCTACTCAACTCGCCCGGAGAATCGCTGCCACTCCTGCTCCACCCACTCCTCGAACTCGGGCTCTGCCTCAACGTCGGCCTCCTGGCCTGTCGGATGGCTGTCCCTGAACCGTGTGCGTTGGCTGGAGTGGCGGTAGATCAGGTCGCTGCCCGCGATCTTGCAGAAGCCCAGCTCCGCCAGCTCCGCTTCGGTCAGGCCACTGGAGTCCTTCCACATCGCGCCCAACGATTCTTCCCAAGACTACAGGGAGCGTCTGCTACTTGATTGAGTTGTCGGCAAGACTTTAGTCTTTGTCGTTGTCCCGAAGTCGGTAATATTCACAACTGCGAACAAGACCCCACTCACTAGAGCCGCCACCAAGCTACACACAATGGCGCCTCGGGAATTCTTTTGCGCGCCCAATGTTCTCGGACGACCCGAGGGGTCCATGTCACCTTGTTCCATTTGCAGCAAGTCCCGCCACGCGGCGTAATAGATCCCGCTGCCAAGTGCCA
>JAEUIF010000610.1 GCA_016795185.1 Planctomycetia bacterium
AGCATGTGGTCCTCACCGTCGGCCGATACTTTCACGATTCGCAGCTTCTCGTCGTCGACCGATTTGCCATTGACCACCGGCGACAGGTTCCGCAGCCAGAACTGGCCGAGCGGCAGCACTTCCTTGTCGGCGTCGAGCTTCAGCTTAGCGTCGGGAATCACCATCGCGCCGTACTTGCCCTGGCGCTGGCCGTAGGGCTTGGCGGTGTCCACGGTTGTCTTCAGCGGCAAGTTGGTTAGCTTCGCGGCATGCTCGTTGAGCACGCGAGCAATCTCGGTGGCTTCATTTTCAGGAATGCGGTCCTGGGCCGATGCCAGGAACGCGAGACAGCCAGCGGCAACAAGGGCCAGCAGCGGTTTCATGAGGTCTCCTTGGGTCTAAAAGTACGTCGGGCTTTCCAGCCCGACATGCCGCGCCGGCGATTGGCGGCGCAACTCAAACGGACAAAACCTGATTCCGGCGCGGCGTGTCGGGCTGGAAAGCCGACGTACTGCGCTGAACCATGACGCAAGCGTCCGTAGAAAATGCGTGGAAGCTGCGAAAAGATCACGAAGGAAAATGGAACAAGGCGACCGGCCGCGCCATGGCTGCCGGTCGCCTTGTCGTCAGTTCACCGTGCGACTACAGGGTCCAGCCCTTGCGATATTCGCGGTGCAGGAACTTGTTGGCGTCGCTGTTGTTGGCGAACTTGAGGTTCGGCCCGTCCCATTCCAGCTTCTGCCCAGCGACGCGCATCGCCACGTTGCCGAGCAGGATGGTCTCGGTCAACAGCGCGCCGTAGTCGAAGTTCGACATGGCGATCGCCGGCTTGTTGGCCTTGATGGCCTCGACCCATTCCTTCTTCATGCCGCTGTCGCCGCCGCCGTTGCGCGGCAGGGTCGGTTCGGGGGCCTTCGGCTTCTCCGGCGTGTAGCGGACGGTGCCGCCGTAGTCATCCGGCGAGTAGGTGATGCCCTTGTCGCCGACCATGATCGAGCCGGAGCCGGACAGCTTCTCGCCTTCCTTGAGCACCTTGGCGAGAATTTCCTGCGGCGGGTGGACCAGCACACCGTCCTTGCGGCCTTCGTGCCAGATGAACTTGACCGGCGGCATGTCGCCGCGCGCCGGGAACTCGAAGGTCACGCGCGCCCAGGCCGGGAACGTCTCCGGGTTGACCGGCTCGCATTCGGCGACGATGCTGCTCGGGTAGCCGAGCTTCAGCGACATGAAGGGCAAGTTGGCGGTATGGCAGGCCATGTCGCCCAGCGCGCCGGTGCCAAAATCCCACCAGCCGCGCCACTTGAACGGATGATAGACCGGGCTGTACGGCCGTTCGGGAGCGGGCCCGAGGAACAGGTCCCAGGCCACCGTCTTGGGCACCGGCGGCGTTTCATTGGGCCGGGCCTTGATGGTCGGCGACTGCGGCCACACCGGACGGTTCGTCCAGACGTAGACCTCGGTGACCTTGCCGAGTCCGCCCGCCTGAACAATTTCGGCACACTCGCGGAGCGCGTTGCCGGTCGTGCCTTGGTTGCCCATCTGCGAGCAGATGCCCATTTTCTTCGCGGTTTCGCGCAGCTGGCGCGCCTCGTAGACCGAGTGCGTCAGCGGCTTCTGCACGTAGACGTGCTTCTTCATCTTCATGGCCATCATGGCGGCCACGGCATGCGTGTGGTCGGGCGTGCTGATGACGACGGCGTCGATGGCCTTATCGTTCTCTTCGAGCATCTTGCGGAAGTCGGCGTACTTCTTGGCCTGCGGGAACTTTTCCGCCTTCTTGCCCAGCGGATTTTCGTCGATGTCGCAAATGCCGATGACGTTGCCGAACGCGGCGGCCTGGTCGATGTCGGATGAGCCCTTGCCGCCGACGCCGATGCCGACGATGCCGAGTTTCTCGTTGGGCGACTGGCTGAGCACGGGGGTCAGCCCGCCGGCCACCCAGAAGCCAGCTCCGGCCGCGGCCGAGTGCTGCATGAACTTACGACGATTGATACGACGACTCATGTACGCAGTCTCCTTGTAGTGGCGCACCCGCCGCGCAGGCCGAGGCTTGCCCTCAACCCGCAAGTTGCCAGTAATCGGAACGCGGACGACGCGAGATACCCAGGCAAGCCAACGGCAGGCGGAATCGACCCTACCTCACCACGAAACGGCGCGCATCGCAAGCGATTTCCGGGCAATGTTGGGGCTTCGGCGGTTTGCGGCAGCAGTGGGGGCAGGCCTTCCGTGTACCTTTGGCAGCGCAAATCGTGCAAAAAGCCAGCAGCCCTGGCGCCCGGCCTATTGCCGGGCGCCAGGGCTGCTGGCGGCGCGTCGGGTCGCATGCCGCTCTAGGGTTTCGGGAAGTCCAGACCGTCCACCAGCTTGGTGTCGCTGTTGCCAAGTTTCTGCGCCTGGGCTTCGCGCAGCGTCACGGTCACGGCGGCCTGATCGCCTTCCGGCCCCGCTGCCAGGTAGAAGTTTTGCAGCACGCGCAGGCCGTCCAGGTCGCCCAGCGCCGAGACGCGATAGACCCAGTGGCCCTTGGCCGAACGCACCTCGCCGTCGTCGCGAATCTGCTCGGGCTCCCAGCCCGGCGTATCGGCGATGGTCTCCTTGAACTCATCCGCCGACAGATGCTTGCCGGCTTCCGCCTTGGTCCAGGCGGTAATCGTGGCCTGCGCCACCCAGTCGCCGCGGTCCATCAGGCGCAGGATCAGGTGGTCGTCGGTCTGCCCGGCCAGGTGCCAGTCGCGCTCGTAGTTCAGTTGAAAGCGCCCCTGGGGATCCCGGTAGTGCAATTGCAGGAAGGCGGCCGGCGGGGCTTCACTGCCTTCGGGCACCTTCGCCAGCTTAAACTCGTGGACTTCCTTCGGCATCTCGGTCAAAAAGGTCCGCTGCACGGTCCAGGTCGCTTCCATCGTGGTCGCCGGGCTGGCCGGCCCCTGGTCGCGCACGTCCTTCTGCTTCCAGGTCACCGCCGTCAGGCGTTGCTGCTTGAGATCATAGACGCAGCTGGCCTCGACCGTCAGCTTAACGTTGGCGCCGAGATTGATGCCATTCGCGGCACCGGTGATGCTCAGCCGGACCTGGTCGCCTTGAACCGCTTCGAGCTTGACCGTCAACTCGTGGTCCACTAGCGCCTCGAACGAGCACAGCCCCTGGGCGATGGCGCTGGGCAGTTTCCAGGTCTCGCCTACTTTGACGGCCTTGGCCGGCAGCACGCCGAGCAGCGCCAGGGTGTCGAAGTGTTCCAGGGTTTCCAGTTCATCGCGGCCCAGACTACCGTCGGGAGAGTAGGTGTAAAACTGTTCCTTGCAGCGCTGGGCTACGATCAGGCGGCGGTTGTCGCGCACGGTGCGCGTGTTCGGGCTGCTCTCGCCGGCCTTGATGACTACCTGGGCCTGGTGATAGTGGCGCGCGACCTTGATCGGAACACCGGCATCGTCGAGGCGCAGGATGCGCTCGGGAAACTCGTGCGTGGCGCTGGCCTGGAGGGGCACACCGACGATTTTGTCTTCGCGCTGCACGCGCCATTCGCCGGTCAGCTTCATACTCAGCTTCAGCTGACAGCAGTCGCCGGGTTGCAGGGTTTCAGTCAGCGTGTAGTCCTGGGCCAGGGCGGGCCGGGTTGCGGCCAGCACAACGCACAGGATCGCCAGATTGCGCCAGCGGCTCATGTTCTCCCCTCCCTCGAAAGCACCACGAGCGCGCCGCCGCCGGCGGCGCCCGTAGCACGGATTTGCAAAGTGGGGCGGGACTGTACTGAGGGAGGGGCCGCGCGTCAAGCGCGGCTCCAACGCACAAGACCCACGGAAGGCGTGCTTCCGTGGGGCCGCGTGGTTGGCGTGATTTGGCGCGGCGAAATTACTCGGCCTTCTTTTCCTCGGCGGGCTTTTCTGCCTTCTTTTCTTCCTTTTCCTCGCTCACCTTCGGCGCGACGGCGGGAGCGGGAGCGCCCTTGCTCTTGGCGCGCACCTTGGTTTCGCCTTCCTTGAGCAATTCGAGGAACGCGGTATGGCCCGCATCGCCCAGCCGGCGCTCGTGCCGCTTGATGACGCGCGTGTAGCCGCCCTGGCGGTCCTTGAAGCGCGGCACGATGTCGTCGAAGAGCTTGGTCAGCACGGTGTCGTCGGTCGGAGCGTTCTTCTTGTCGTAGAGCGTGACCTTGGCCACCGGCCCCAGGCGCATCAGCACCAGGCGGCGCGCGTGCAGGCCGCCGCGCTTCGCCAGCGTGATGGTCCGCTCGATGTACCGCCGGGCTTCCTTGGCCTTCTCGACGGTCGTGATGATCCGTTCGTGCTCGAGCAGGGCGCGCGTCAGATTGCGCATCAGCGCGATGCGATGCTCGGCGTTGCGGTTCAGCTTGCGTCCAGCTTTGAGGTGTCTCATGGGTATCGTGGGGTCAGTAGTGAAAGGTCAGCGCCGCATGGCCGAGGGCAGCTTCATGCCCAGGTTCAGGCCGCGCTCGGCCAGCTTGGATTTCACTTCCTTCAAGGTGGTCTCGCCGAAGTTGCGGACCTCCAGCAGTTCCTCGTCGTTGCGGATCACCAGGTCGCGCACCGTGGTGATGCCTTCGGACTCCAGGCAGTTCGTGGCCCGCACCGAAAGTTCGAGTTCGGCCAGGCTCAGGTTGAGTTTGCGCTCCAGCTCGTGATCGACCGGCTCGCCGCTGCCGCCGCCGCTCGAAATGCCGCCGCCCACCGATTCGCGTTCCTCGATCGGCATCTCTGGGCCGGGCTCGGCGTACTGGATGAACGGGTTCAGGTGCTTGCGGAGAATCTTGGCGCCTTCGACCACGGCCAGCTGCGGGGTGATGGTGCCATTGGTCCAGATTTCCATGACCAGCTTGTCATAGTTCGTCCGCTGGCCGACGCGGGTGTCTTCAATCTCGTACTTGACGCGGACCACCGGCGAGAAACTCGAATCGACCGGGATGACACCGACCTCGCGTTCCTTGCCGGCGTTCTCTTCCGCGGTGCGATAGCCGCGGCCGTTCTCGACGGTCATCTCGACCACGAAGGGCACATCCACGGTCAGGGTGGCGATGATGTGTTCGGGGTTGACGATCTGGACCACGTCGCCGCCGCCGACCACGTCGGCCGCCGTGACCACGCCCTTTTCGTGCTTGTCGATACGGATGATCTGCGTCTGGTCGCTGGTGTTCTTCACCACCAGGCTTTTGATGTTCAGGATGATGTCGGTGACGTCCTCGACGACGCCGGGAATGGTGCTGATTTCGTGCTGGACGCCCTGAATCTTCACGCGGGTGACCGCGGACCCTTCGAGGCTGGACAGCAGGATGCGGCGCAGGCTGTTGCCCACGGTGACGCCGAAGCCGCGCTCGAAAGGCTCGGCGACGAACTTGCCGTAGGTGTCGGTCAGGGTGCCGCGATCGCTCTGCACCCGGCTCGGCAGTTCCAGGCCACGCCAACGAATGCGCATGAGGGCCGACCTCCAAAAAAGAGCGCGGATTGCAGGCTGCTCCGCTCCGCAATCCGCCACAGTTGCCGTGCGATGGTTTAGCGCGTGACGAGTTCGATAATCAGCTGCTCGCGGATTTCCTGAATGCGCGGATCCACGTCCGAGCGGGTTGGCAGCCGGGTGATCTTGCCTTCGGGCGGCTCGGCGGCGCTGCGTTCGAGGTAGTCCGGAGGCGGTGGCGGGCTGCTTTGCATGTTCAGCTTCACCAGCTGGAGCGAGTGCGGCCGGTTCTTGACCGCGACCACGTCGCCCGGCTTCACCAGCGCACTGGGCACGTCGCAGGCCCGGCCGTTGACGGTGACATGCCCGTGCGTCACCAGCTGCCGCGCTGCGGCACGGGACGTGGCCCAGCCGAGGCGGTGGACGACGTTGTCCAGCCGGCGTTCGAGGATGCTCAGCAGCACCTCGCCGGTGTTTTCCGGGGAGCGCGTGGCGATCTGGAAGTAGCGGCGGAACTGCTTTTCCAGGACGCCATAGAAGCGCTTCAGTTTCTGCTTCTCGCGGAGACGGTTGCCATACTCGCTCGGCTTGGACCGCTTCTGCCCGTGCATGCCCGGCGCGTATTCGCGGCGCTCGATGGCGCACTTCGGACTGTCGCACCGGGTGCCCTTGAGGAACAACTTGATGCCTTCGCGCCGGCACAGCTTGCAGACGGAGTCGATATGACGTGCCATGATAATCCGTTTATCGGTGATGCGGGTGGTTCGGACTCGGCGGTTAGACGCGGCGCTTCTTCGGCGGCCGGCAACCGTTATGCGGCAGCGGCGTGACGTCCTCGATGGCCTTCACGGTCAGGCCGGCGGCTTGCAGCGAGGTGATCGCGGATTCGCGGCCGGAGCCCGGCCCCTTGACGCGCACCTCGATCTCCTTCAAGCCGAACTTGGACGCCTTTTCCGCACACGTCTCGGCGGCGCGCTGGGCCGCGAACGGCGTGCTCTTGCGGCTGCCCTTGAAGCCGACCGTGCCGGCCGACGCGAAGCAGAGCGTGTCGCCGTTGGTGTCGGTGATCGTCACAATGGTGTTGTTGAAGGTCGCCTTGATGTGGGCGATCCCCCGGCTGACGTTCCGCCGTTGCTTGCGTTTCTTGCTTTTCGCCATGATGTTTGTGGTGGGTCGGTAGTCGGTATTCGGTTCTGAATAGCAAGCAATCCGCCACGGAGCGCCGCGACCCCAGGCCACGGCAACCGGCGGCGGACCACTGACTAGCCGCGCATTTCCTTGACGCCCTTCTTGCCGGCCACGGTCTTGCGTGGGCCTTTGCGGGTGCGGGCGTTGGTACGGGTACGCTGACCGCGCACCGGCAAGCCGCGCCGGTGCCGCATGCCGCGGAAGCAGCCGATGTCGCGCAACCGCTGGATGTTCTGCTGGTTCTGGCGGCGCAGCGGGCCTTCCACGGTATATTCGCGGTCGAGGATGCCGGCCAGTCGGGCGATTTCCTCGTCGGTCAGTTCCTTGGCCCGGCGCAGCGGGTCGATGTTGGCCTGCTCGCACAGCCGCAGGGCCAGCGTCGGGCCGATCCCGTAGATGTAGCGCAGCGAGATGTGCGTCAGC
>JAEUIF010000642.1 GCA_016795185.1 Planctomycetia bacterium
TCCGCCGCTGCTGTTCCACCTCGGCCACGATCCGGCCGAAAAATTCGACGTGGCCAAGGACCATGCCGACGTGCTCGCGGACATCGCCAAGGAGGTTGCCACGCACAAGGCCGGCATGAAGCCGGGTGAGAACCAACTCGACAAGTCGTTGCCCATGAAGCCGACCGGCAAGATGGTCCAATACTCGGGCAAGGTCCAGGGCGTCGGCTTTCGGGCGAGCGTGGATGACCTGGCGCGCCAGTTCCCGGTGACCGGCTGGGTGAAGAACCTGGCCGATGGCCGTGTGCAGTTGCTGGCCGAGGGGCCGGAATACGCGGTCGCGTTGCTGCTGCAAGGCGTGCGCGACCGCTGGAAGGACAACATCGCGAAGGCCGAAGTAGCCGACCAGGCGGTGACTGGCAAGTTCAAGGCGTTTGTGGTGGTGGAGTGACAGAGTATTCCACGATGCTCGTTCGTGGGTCCGCCTGAAGGCGGGCCCACGAACCAATTCGTCAAGCAATCGGTTTCCCTGTACTTTGATCGGCACGTCAGATGCTATGTTTCCGGTGTACGCGCGTGGGTTGACGCGCGTGGGCGGGCACGGAACCTTTGGAGGCCGATCATGCGTAAATTCTTGTTCTCGACTTTGACGGCGGTGGCGGTGTGCGCGACCGTCCTGGTCACCGATGCGCAAGCCCAGGCGCAGCGACGGGACCGGGTGGGCGTGGGTATCTACGTCGGTCCAGGCCGCTCCTATGGCGGTTACTACGGCAACCGCTACTACGATGGCCGGTATCGGGGCGGCTATTCGTACTACTACCCGTCGACCAGCTACTACTATCCGGAGGCGCGCACGTCCTACTACCACGCGCCGCCCGCCACCGACCGCTACGAGTACTACGTGAGCAACGGCTGGCAGATTTGCCGGGACCGTTACACGAACGAGTACTGGTACAAGAAGGCTGGCTACTGGTATCGCTGGTATTGAGAAATGAGTTGCCAGCGTGCCAGCGAGCGGTGTTTCCTCAACACCGCTCGCTGGATTCACGGCAAGAGCTGCGGATCGACCCAGACGGCATGGGCCCGGCCGCTGCCGCCAGGACAACGCACCTCACGCGACAGCTTGTCGATGCTCGCCACCGAGACCGGGCATTCCTGAGTATCGCCCTTGTTCTTCAGCGGACGCGATTTCCAGAGCAGTTTGCCGTCGCCCAGCACCTGGAACGTGAGTGCTGTTTCCGAGTTGGCCACGGAATCGTTGATCGCGGCCGTCGCCTTGAAGGTCTGAAACTTCTTGCTCAGCGGATAGGATACGGTCGAAAAGCCATTGGCCGGCGGGTGCATGGACAGGCCATTTTCCGACGGCAGCCCTTTGACCACAATGCGCCGGTTGTCGTAGCCAAGCTCGCCCTTCTTGGCGAACTTGCCGTGGCCGACCTTGGCGTCGAGTTCGGGTAGGTCGGAGAGGAACACGGGCTTGGGCGGTTCGACGGCCGTGGGCCGCACGGGTTCCGTGGGCCGGATCGGCTCGGTGACGGCCACGGGCTTACCGCCGCCGAAAAGCGCCTGCGACACGATCAGTGCGAGGCCGCCGCATATCACCAGCACCATGCCGGCCAGCAGGGCCAGCATGGGCCAGGGAATCAGCTTTACATGGGCGAGCACCCCTTTCGGCGGCGGTGGCTCCTGCGCCTTACGCAAGGCCCAGGCGGGCAGCGGCTGGTCGAGCATCAGCTCGCTGGTGGTGGAGGTATCCATCCGCATTTTCGTCGTCGAGCTGCCCGGCCCAGGGTCGCGCGGCGCGGGCATGGGCGTCGGCGGGGTTTCGAGCGGCGTACTCGCTGGCAGGGCCAGCAACAGCCCGCGCAGCGCCTGGGCCAGCTCGGCCGGCGTCTGGAAGCGCTCGCGCGGTTGCTTGGCCATCAGCTTGTCGAGAATGATCGGCAAGTCTACCGGCAAATCGGTGCGGATTTCCTCGATCGGCTTCGGCTTCGCCTGCTGATGCTTGATGAGCTTTTCCGCCAGGCTGCCCTCGAACGGCGGCCGCCCGGTCAGCAGATAGTAGAGAGTACACCCCAGGCTGTAGAGGTCCGAACGCACATCGGCCATGTGAAAGTCGATGGCCTGCTCGGGCGCCTGATAGTCGGGCGTGCCCATCACGGTTTGGTTGCCGGCCAGCACGGTCAGGTTCTGGGTTTTGCTGCCGGGCGGTGGTTGATGCAGGCGGGCCAGCCCCAGGTCGAGGATTTTCACCATCGGGGCGGATCGCTGCGGGCCGGTGCGCGTGACCAGCAAGTTGGCGGGTTTGATGTCGCGATGCACCAGGCCCTTCTCGTGCGCGTGCTGCAAACCGAGCGCTGCTTGCCGGATGTATTCGCAGGCCACGGCGGGCGGCAGCGGGCCTTTCTCCTTCACCATGCGCTGCAAATCGACCCCGTCCACGAACTCCATTGCCATGACCAGCGTCGAGCCGATCATGCCGGCGTCGAAGGCATGGACGATGTGCGGATCCGACAGGTGGCTGGCGACCTCGATCTCCCGGTAGAAGCGCTTGACGATGTCCTGGTCGGCCATCAGTTCCGGACGGATGACCTTCAAGGCGACGATGCGTTTGAGCCGCTGCTGGCGGGCCTTGAAGACCTGGCCGTTGCCGCCCTCGCCGAGCAGATCGAGCAGCACATACTCGCCGAGGACCAGGCCGGCGGCGCGGCCCTGAAGCAGCAAGCGGGCTTGCCAGAGCGTCAGCCAGCCCCGGCGGATTAATTCCTTGGCCAGTGCCACCTGTTCGGGAAACTGCTTCTGGAGCGTCTCCGTCAGCTCTTTTTGCTGGGGGGCGTCGAGCAGCGGCAGCTCACAGAGGCTGCGCGCCAGGTTGTTCGCGAATTCCGTGGCCATGAAAGATATTGGTTCAGCCGTCGGGACCAACGATTCGGACATGGAGCGTATCAATCAATAGTGCGTCAGGCCACAGAAAAGGGCAACACCAGGTTGCATGCGGCGGTCTTCATATAACCGAAGGTAGCCCGCCGCCCCGCGGCGGGCTACTTTCATTCGAGGAACAGATGCCGCCGCTCATCTTGCTCAATGCCGTGGGCCTGACGCCGCGCTGGCTGCCTTTGGCTCCGCGCCTGCAACGACTGGCGCAGGCCGGCTGGTGCGTGCCGCTGCGGGAAGTGCTGCCGGCCGTGACCTGCACCGCGCAGGCCAGTATGCTCACCGGGAAGCCGCCGAGCGGACATGGCATCGTCGCCAATGGCTGGCTGTTCCGGGATACGATGGAAGTCCGCTTCTGGCAACAGTCGAACCGGCTCATGCAGGCGGAGCCAATCTACCAGACGGCGCGGCGCTTGGCGGTTTCGCAAGGTAAAGCATTTCGCTGCGCCAAATTGTTCTGGTGGTTCAACCAGGGCGCGGCGGTTGATATCTCCGTCACGCCCAAACCCTGGTACGGCGCGGACGGCAATAAGGTGTTCGGCATCACCGGCACCCCCGAAGGCTTGACCTCGAAGCTCGAAACGCAGCTGGGTAAGTTCCCGTTTCACAACTTCTGGGGGCCGCTGGCCGGGTTGCCCTGCACCGAGTGGATCGGCCGCTGCGCCGCCGCCGTGCTCGCCGACGAACGGCCTGACTTGACGTTGGTCTACCTGCCGCACCTGGACTACGACCCGCAACGCTTTGGCATCGAGGGCAGCGACTGGTCCCGGCTGGTGGGCGAACTGGATCGCGCGTGTGAACCCGTGCTGGATGTGGCGAGGAAGATCGGAGCGCGCGTCTGGGTGGTCAGCGAGTACGGCCATTGCTCGGTGACGCGGGCTGTCGAGATCAACCGAGCGCTGCGCCGCGCGGGATTGTTGGCGGTGCGCGACGGTCCCTTCGGTGAAATGCTGGAGCCTTACGTCAGCCGGGCTTTTGCGGTATGCGACCACCAGCTGGCGCACGTCTACGTCAGCGACGAAGTGGATATACCCCGAACCCGGGAGGTGCTGGCGTCGCTGCCGGGAGTAGCTCGCGTAATGGCCGGCGAAGCCCGCGCCGAACTGGGCCTCGACCACCCACGCTCGGGCGAACTGATTGCTCTGTCCGCGCCCGACGCCTGGTTCGCCTATCCCTTCTGGCTGGATGACCGTCGCGCGCCGGATTACGCGCGGACGGTCAACATCCACGCCAAGCCGGGTTACGATCCGTGCGAGTTGTTTCTCGATCCACGACTGCATTGGCCCAAGCTGCGCATGATGCGCCGCCTGGGGCAGAAATTGCTCGGCTTCCGCACGCTGTTCGACGTGGTGCCGCTCGATGCGTCGCTGGTGAAGGGGAGTCACGGACTGGCGGCGAGCCAGGCCGAGGACCGGCCGTTGCTCATCGGCGACGGGCCTGCTCCCGCCGAGTCGGAATTGCCCATGACGGCGGTGCATGGGTTGCTGTGGCGGGCGCTGGGGCTGGCATCCCGTACCTGACTCAGGGCAGCGTACCCGCCGCGAGCGCGCCGCACGGAGGTGGGGTTCTTCCTTGCAGCTACCATCGCGATTTTCCCACCGATCGGCAGCGGGCGATTCCCCGATCGCACGCCGCGTTTCATCCCCTGGAGTCCTCTCGATGTCCTTACTGTCTCGTCGCGAATTCCTGGGTGCTTCCCTGGCTTCGACGGCTGCCTTGCATGTGGGGCGCGCGCCGGCGGCCGCACCGGCCGCCGAGGTGGCTTTCTTCCTGGTGGGCGACACCCACTACCTAGCGGACAAACTGAACCCGGAAAAGCTCGACGCGCGTTCGGCGGCAACCAATGCCCGGCTGATCGAGCAGCTGAACCGCCTGCCGGGGACGAAGATCCCGGAAGCAGCAGGCGGCGGCACGGTAGCCGCGCCGCGCGGCGTGATTCATGCCGGCGACCTGATTGACAGCGGCGACAAGAACGGCGGCATCACGCCGCGTATGCACCAGACGGAATGGGCCGGCTTCAACGCCGATTTCGGACTGACGGGCAAGGACGGACGGCTCAAGGTTCCGGTCTACGAAGTACACGGCAACCACGACAGCCCGCAGGGCGACGGCCTGGTGGTGAAGCAGATTGTCGAACGCAATAAATCCCGACCGGGCCTGGTGAACGTTGCCCGGAACGGCCTGCACTATGCGTGGGACTGGGGTTCGGTCCACTGCATCAACCTGGGCATTTCCGTCGGAGCGGTCAAGGAGGTCACCCGCAAGCGGCGCTACCAACCGCTGGACAGCCTGGAGTTTCTCACGGCGGACCTGGCGGAAAAGGTTGGCAAGAGTGGGCGGCCCGTCATCATCACGCACCACCTGGACATCGCCCGCAATGCCACGCCGCCCGACCCGGAGGCGGCGGCATCGACCAAAGAATGGGATCCGTGCGACGTGCGCGGCTATTTCGATGCGCTCAAGGGCTACAACGTCGCGGCCATCCTGTTCGGCCACACGCATGCCCGCGACGTGTATCACTGGGACGGTTCGCCCCGAAAGGGCAAGGAAGGCATCCCGGTCTTCAACGTGGACAACTCCGGACACTTCGGGAGCAAGCAGCAGGCGCTCTTCTACTTTCATCTCCGTGACGGTGAACTGACCGTGCGCGAGTTCGCGACCGACGACGGCTGGGCGACGGGCGACTGGACGCCCCAGACCTGGAAAACGAAAGTCGCGCTCGGCAAGGGCTGACCAGCGCATCACTTGCCGATGCGTTCCAGCGCCTTCGCGACGCTCTCGCGGACGCGCGGGTCGGGGTCTTGCTGGAGGGGCTTGAGCGCCGACACGGCATCGCGCGCGCTCGGTCCCAGTGCCGCTAGAATTTCCACCGCTTCCCAGCGGTTGCGGCTGTATTTCGATTGCAGCGATTCGACCACCGTGGAGACCGACTTCGCCGGGTCTTTCCGGAACTCCTGCTTGCTGTCAGTCAGGAAGCCGAGGTGAATGGTCAGCATGGCGACGAGCGCGCCCTTGCGGATCTTCTCCGATGGATGACTGAGCGCCGTCTTCGCCAGTAATTCAAAGCTGGGCTGCGCCAGCGGGCCGATGGTGTCGAGCGTATCGACGGCCGCCCAGTGAACGCGCTCGTCCGAGCTTTGTAGCAGTTGCATCAGTGGCTTGACGCCGTCCGCCCCGAAGCGGCTCAGGGTATAGGCCGCGCCTTGCTGCACGGCGGTATCGTCGTCCTTCAGGGCCTTCAGCATCAAGGGCAACAGTTGCTTGTCGTTGGCCTGCATCTTGAGGATGGCGTCCTTGGCTTGCAGCCAGACCTTCGGATCGGAGTCGCGGAAGCTGCCGAGCAGTTGCGGCACGGCGGCGATGCCGAAGCGGCCCAGCGCGTTGGCGGCGGCGATCCGGACATCGGCATTCTCGTCTTGCTGCGCGACGGCCAGCAGGGCCAGAGCGTCCGCCGGGGATGCCTTCAGGTCACCAATCGCCAGCGCGGTATACTGGCGCACGCGCGGTTCCTTGTCCTTCAGCGCCGTCTGCAAGTTAGGTACGGCCTTGCCGCCGAACCGGATCAGGGCCGTGGCGGCGCCGATGCGCACCGTGGGGTCATCGTCCGACTGGGCCTGCACGAAGGCGGGAAAGACCTTGTCCGGTTCGGCGTTGACCTGGTGCAAGGACCAGACCGCAGCCTGGCGCACCAGCGGCGCATCGTCCTTCAGGGCATCCACCAATTGCGGCACCGCTTGCGGCCCGCAGCGCCAGAAGATATTGACGGCGCTTTGCCGGACGGCGGGGTTCTCGGATTTCAACAACGGCAGCAGCGCCGGATGCAGCGACTTGGGTGGAGTCGGAATCTCCTCCAGAATGCGCACCACCAGCTGGCGAACCGTCGGGTCCGGGTCTTTCAGAGTGGCGGCCAGGCGCGGCACGGCCGGCGCGCCGAACTCCGCCAGGAAGCGGACAGCGTTCAGGCGGACTTCGACGTTCTTATCTTCCAGTACGGGAGCCACATCGTTGAGCAGCGAACCCGCGTTCGGCCCCACCGCGCGGAGTGAAGCGAACGCCTGCCCACGCACCGCGTCGCTGGAGTCCTTGAGCGCCTCGACCAGCGCCGGGACGACACCGGCATCGTCGGCTGTCATCGTGCCCAGGACGCGCACGACCTCCTGTCGTACTTCCGCTTCGGGGTCCTGGTATACGCCGCGCAAGAGCGGGACTGCTTCCGGCCCGACGCGGCCCAAGGCCGTGACGGCTTGCAGCCGTACCGAGGCGTCCTTGTCCTGCAACGCCTGGGTCAGCGCGGGCAGCGCGGGCTTGCCGACGCGCGACAGCGCCAGGATGATGCGTTTGCGAATGGCGGGGTCTTGCTCCTGGGCGAGCGTTTGCCCCATCGCCGCCACAGCCGGCGCGCCGATCCCGGCGAGCGCCTCCGAGGTTTCATCCTGCACGCCGCCCGTCGCGTCGCGGAGCAGTGCCAGCAGGTCGGGCACGGCGGGCGCGGCCTCCGGGCCAATGAGGCCCAGTGTCACGATGGCTTGACGGCGGGCGTCGATGGATTGCGTCTTGAGGGCTTGCCGCAGGTCCGGGACCGCAGCCGGACCGAACCGCGCCAGCGCCTGGCTGGCCGCCTGACGGACTTCCTCGTCGTCGTCGCCGAGCACCTCGACCAGCGGCGGCACGGCGTCTTCCGGCCGCGCGGCGATGCGGCGGACGGCGAAGGCCGCCTTGGCGCGCACCTCGGGCCGGTCGTCCTTCAGAGCTTTCACGGCGGCGTCGAACGCGGAGCGGGCCTCCGGACCCAGCATGCCCAGCGCCCAGACCGCGTACATGCGGACCAGTTCATCCCTGTCTTTCAGGGCTTCCAGCAGATAAGGCACCGCTTCCGGCCCCATGTTGCCGAACGCCTGCGCGGCCTGCCAGCGTAGCTCATCTTCGCCGAACTGCCAGGTCTTGGCGACTTCCGGCAGGGCGGCGCGGCGGTCGGCGACGGACATCCGATCCCAGTCGCGGAGGATGGCCATCACTTCGAGTTTTTCCCGGCCGCGCCGCGCTTCGGCCGTTTCGTCGTTGTTGAAGACGCCGCTCAACCAGGCGTAAAACACGGCGACCCCGAGGACGACGCCGACAATGCCGACGATGCCGACCAGGGCCTGCGTCCGCTTGCTCATATCTTTTGTTCTCGGGCTGTTGTCCGTTGTCGGTGATCGGTCGTAAAACAATCCTGCGACAAACCGCGCCACGGGATTGGTGAGGAACACTCCCCGAAGGCGAGAACCTTCGAGGGGCTTGTGGGTCTACCTCAAGGATGCGCGGCAGGGGCCGGATATTGGCCCGTGAAGAAGATTCTACCGGGTCCGCGGCACTATCGCCACGGACATCGGCCTACCGAAAAAGGACAACGATTCATGAGGCGGACGCACACCTGCGGCGAACTGCGCGAGGCCCACAGCGGACAAACGGTCATCCTGAACGGGTGGGTCAATACCTACCGCGACCAGGGCGCTCTGGTGTTCATCGATTTGCGCGACCGCTATGGCATCACCCAGGTGGTCTTCGAGGCCGACAAACCGGAACTGGTCGCCGCCGCGCAGGAATTGCGCAGCGAGTGGGTGATCGCCGTTCAGGGCAAGGTGTCGCCTCGTCTACCCGGCAAGCAGAAAAAAGACCTGCCCACGGGCCTGATCGAGATCAAGGCGGAGATGCTGACCGTTCTGAATCGCTGCCCGACGCCGCCCTTTGAGGTGGCCGAGGTCACCAAGGAAGACCTGAAAAAGAAGGTCGAAGAAGAACTGGCCAACGAGGACCTGCGCTTGCAGTATCGCTTCCTCGACCTGCGCCGCGCGCCCTTGCAGCGGACGCTGATCCTGCGGCACCGCATGAACAAGGTCATCCGCGACTACCTGGACGAGCGCGGCTTCCTGGAACTGGAAACGCCGCTGCTGGGCCGCAGCACTCCCGAAGGGGCGCGCGACTATTTGGTGCCGAGCCGGGTGTTTCCGCAGAGTTGGTACGCGCTGCCGCAATCGCCACAGCTTTACAAGCAGCTGTTGATGGTGGCTGGCTACGACAAG
>JAEUIF010000664.1 GCA_016795185.1 Planctomycetia bacterium
GCAGCGCTCGCCTGCGGCTCGCGGCTAAACGGTCAGGCCGTACCGCGAACGATCAGGCTGGTGGGAAACAGGATGTCGGTCTGCTCGAAACGGTCGGCGCGGAAGTAGTCCATGAGCAGCTGGGCCGACCGGCGGCCCATCTCGTAGCCGGGCAGGGCCACCGTGGTCAGCGGCGGCTCGACGTACTGGGCGAAGTCGAAATCGTCGAAGCCGATAATGGCCAGATCGTCCGGCACCTGGCGGCCGACGGCCTTGGCGGCTTGCAGCGCGCCGACGGCCAGCACGTCGTTGCTGCACAGCACGGCCGTCATCGTGGTTTCTTTCTTCAGGGCCGCTTCCATCACGGCGCGGGCGCGCTCGAAGCTCTCCTCGTTCACGGGCAAGCACACCGGCGCGGGTAGCTTGTGCGCCTTCAGCGCTGCTTCAAAGCCCGCCAGCCGCTCTTCGATCGCGGGCCACGACGGGTCCGAATAATAAAAGAAGCACATGCGGCGGTGGCCGCGCTCGCGCAGGTGCTCGACGGCCCGCATCGCTCCGCTGCGGTTGTCGGCCCGCACGCTGGCGCAGCTGGGGCCGCTGGCGCTTTCCTCGATCAGCACGAATGGGCAACGGCCGAATTGCTTCAGCTTGCCGGCGGGCTGGGCCTCGTTCATCCGCTGCCCCCACTCGCGGCGGGCCGCCGGCTCGCCCGACAGGTGCAGCACCGCGCCGTCGAAACGCCGCTGGCGGAACAGGTCGCAGAAGACGTCGCCGGGGCGTTCGGGCGGCAGGGCCTGCACCAGCAAGCTGTAATCGTTCTCGCGCAGGATGTCGGCCATGCCGCTGATGATGGCGGTGTGGAACGGGTCGGCCAGGAAGCGCGTGGACGGGTCCACTGTCAAGAAGCCAACCGTGTAGGTCCGCTGCGAACGCAGGCCGCGGGCGTGCAGGTTGGGCTGGTAGCCGAGTTCCTCGATGGAACGTAGCACGCGCTCGCGGGTCGCCTCGCCGACTTGCGAGGTCCGGCCGTTGAGGACGTTGGAGACTGTCTGCAAGGAAACGCCGGCACGCTTGGCCACTTCGCGGATAGTCATGATTTCGCGCCCTTCTGCTTGAACGTTCAAGGTACTGCGGCTAGGATGAGCCGTCAAGCAGAAAACTCAGATGAAAGTTCGGAGATTCGGCGTGCTAAACCGCAAGCGGGGATGCCGATGAGTAATGTGGTCCAGGCGCCGGTGCTGGTCCGGGCGACCCAGGTGCGTTTCCTGGTGCTGGCGGCGCTGTGCCTGGCGACCATGATCGCCTACATTGATCGCGGCTGCATCAGCGTCGCGGAGAAAGACATCCGCGCCGAACTGGAGCTGACCACGGAGCAGATGGGCGTGCTGCTGGGTGCCTTCTTCGCCACGTATGCCATCTTTCAGCTGCCCACTGGCTGGCTGGGGCACGTCTGGGGCACCCGCTGGGCGTTGTCGTTCTTCGCCGTGCTCTGGTCGCTGGCGACGGCCCTCGGCGCGGTGTCGCACAGTTACCCGGCCTTGCTGATCTCCCGCCTGGGCATGGGCGCGGCCGAGGCTGGCGTCTTTCCGTGCGCGACCAACACCATCGCCCGCTGGTTCCCGGCGAATCGCCGGGCCTGGGCCAGCGGCGTGCTCGGCAGCTTCATGGGCGTGGGGGCGGCGCTCGGGGCCGCGCTGACCGGCGGCTTGCTCCATGTCGGCCTGAGCTGGCAGTTGATTCTTGCGGTCTACGCAGCGGCGGGTCTGGTCTGGGCGCTCTGGTTTGTCTGGTGGTTCCGCGACCGGCCGGAGGAAACCGCCAGCGTCAATGAAGCCGAGCTAACACTGATTCGCGGCGATCTCCCGGTCGAAACCGAGTACACCGAACGCCCGGAACGCACTCCCTGGCGCGCCATCCTGACCAGCCCGGCGCTGGGCTGGATTTCCGCGCAGCAGTTCTTCCGCGCCGCCAGCTACATCTTCTACATGAGCTGGTTTCCGACCTATTTGAAAGAGACGCACGGCGTCTCCACGCTGGAAGCCGGGGCGCTGACCAGCTTGCCGCTCTGGGCACAAATGTTCGGCAGCTTCGCGGGCGGCATGCTCTCGGATACCATCTTGACGCGCACCGGCAGCAAGCGCTGGGCGCGGCAGGGGCAAGCGGTCGCCAGCCTGGTTGTCTGCACGGGCCTGATCGGCCTGGCCTATCCGATCGCCGAGCCGCTGCCGGCCGTGCTGCTCATCAGCGCGGGGGCGTTTTGCGCCTCGCTGGCGGGACCGTGCGCGTATGCCGTCACCATCGACATGGGCGGCAAACAAGTAGCGCCCATCTTCAGCGTGATGAACATGGCGGGCAACCTGGGCGCGATCGTCTTCCCGATCATCGCCAGTCGGTTGAAGACCGCGACCGGCAACTGGGATGCGGTCTTCGCCCTCTTCGTCGTGCTGCACCTGGTCGCCGCCGCATGCTGGCTGCCGTTCAACCCGGAAGGGAAGATCGTGCCCGAACAGCGAAGTTAGCGAGCCGCGAAGTTAGCGAGCGGCGAAGTTAGCGAGCGGCGGGGTTGATCCCCGCCGTGAACTGCCAGTTGCTGGCCGCGCACGGCGGGATCAACCTCACCGCGCGCTGATCTGCCGACCCGCGGTGAAAAGTCCGGCCTGGTCACACGTCCCGCGTTAAGTTGGCAAACGATTCCGTGCTGCGGGTTGCGAGCGCGCAGGCGCGCGGCTAGGATAGACCTGTTCGCGTCCTCCGGGAACCGCGTTCCTGCCTGCCGCTGGTGATCGCGAACGGGCCCAGCGGAAAATCGGGACTTCCCTTATGCCGGTGCGTGTTGAACCTGGTGCCGAGCCGATTCCGGGCTACAAGCTCATCGACCGTCTCGGCGGCGGCGGGTTCGGCGAGGTCTGGAAGGCCGAAGCGCCCGGCGGGCTGCTCAAGGCCATCAAGGTCGTCTACGGCGACCTGCACACCACCGACCCGGACGGCACCAAGCGCGCCGAGCAGGAACTGAAGGCGATGAAGCGCGTCCAGTCGGTGCGCCATCCCTATCTGCTGTCGCTCGAACGCTACGACATCATCGAAGGCCGGCTGCTCATCGTCATGGAGCTGGCCGACCGCAACCTCTGGGACCGCTTCCGCGAATGCCGGTCCCAGAACCTTCAGGGCATTCCGCGCGACGAGCTGATGCGGTACATGGACGAGACCGCCGAAGTGCTCGACCTGATGAACACGCAGTACCAGCTCCAGCACCTCGACATCAAGCCGCAGAACCTGTTCCTGGTCCACAATCACGCCAAGGTCGCCGACTTCGGTCTGGTGAAAGACCTCGAAGGCATGATGGCGACCGTCACGGGCGGCATCACGCCCGTCTACGCCGCGCCGGAAACCTTCGACGGCAAGGTCAGCCGCTTCTGCGACCAGTACAGCCTGGCCATCGTCTACCAGGAACTGCTCACCGGGCAGCGGCCCTTCAGCGGCAATAGCTTGCAGCAGCTCATCATGCAGCACCTGAGCGCCCAGCCGAACCTGGCACCGTTGCCGAAGGCCGACCGGCCGGCGATCGCGCGCAGCCTGAGCAAGAAGCCGGAAGGCCGGTTTCCCAGCTGCACCGACCTGGTGCGGGCGCTGCGCGCCGCGGGCGATGGTAGTGCCCTGCGCGCCGCGCCGCCGATGGTGACCGTCGAGGTGCCGGTGCCGGTCGAAGCGCCGCCCGCGTCCGATGGTCTGGCGGCGCCCGACTCAGCCCCGGACAGCAGTCTGACGGCGGGGCGCACGCCGCCGCCGTCCACGCCGGTGGTCATCGTCGAGACCGAGCAGCCGCTGGAGGAATCCAAGCCGCTGCGGCCCGCGCCGCCGAAGGTGACGGGCGAAGGCGTGCTCTATCCGGCCCTGGTCATCGGCCTGGGGCAGAAGGGCCTGGAAGCGCTGCAAACGCTGCGTGGCACTCTCGACGAACGCTTCGGCGCGCAGCCTCTGCCCAGCTTGAAGCTGCTCTACGTGGACACCGACCCGGAGCCCCTGCAAGCCGGCGCGCTGAACCCGGCGGAAGCCTACATCGCCCGGCTCAACCGCGCCGGGCATTACGTCAAGCCCGTCAGCGGGCGACCGTCGTTCGATTCGTGGTTCAACTCGAAACTCATCTACCGCATTCCGCGCAACCCGGCGACCACGGGCATGCGCTGCCTGGGCCGGCTGGCCTTCGTGGACCACTACCGCAACATCGCCGCCCGGCTGCATGCCGACCTCGAAGCCTGTACCCGGCCCGACGCCCTCGCCAACGCCAGCAAGGCCACCAAGCTCGGCCTGCGTTGCAACTACCCGCGCGTCTATATCGTCAGCAGCTTGACTGGCGGCACGGGCAGCGGCTGCTTTCTCGACATGGCGTATGTCGTCCGCTCGGAGCTGCGCAAGCTGGGCTACCTCGAACCCGACGTGATCGGCGTGCTGTTCCTGCCCCAACCCGAAGCGCAGGGCAACAGCGTGCTGGCACTGGGCAACGCTTACGCCGCGCTCACCGAGCTGCGCTACTTCAGCGACCCCGAACATACCTTCGCGTTTCGCTTCGACGACAAAGGCGGGCGCATCAAGGACCCGGCCCCGCCCTTCAACCGCTGCCTGCTGCTGCCCCTGGAGGCGGAGAACGACAAGCAGCATGCCGGCGCCACGGCCCGACTGGCGGGCGATTTCCTGTGCCGCGAGCTGACCACGGCGCTGGGCCGCACCGCCGAGGAATGCCGGCCCGTCGTCGAGTCCGCCGAGCCGCGTATTGCGTTTCAGACCATTGGCATGCACCGTTTCACCTGGCCGCGCCAGGAACTGATCCAGCGCGCGGCACGGCGCGTCACGGGTCGGATCCTTCAGCGCTGGCTGTCGAAAGACCCACCACAGGCGGTGAAGGAAGGCGTCAAGAACTGGCTGACCAAGGAACTGACCCGGCACGAGATGGAGGCCGAGCACCTCATCACGGCGTTGCAGGACGCCTGCGAGAAAGAGCTGGGCCAGAGCCCGGATTCGCTGTTCGACGAACTCGTCGAACCGTTCGTGCCCCAGGGCAAGCGCGGCCCGGACCTCGATGCCCTGGTGGCCACGGTCCAGCGCATGGAAGAACTGGTCGGCAGCACGGAACCGGAACCAGCAGGCAAGCGTCGCCCGGTGCTGCTCGCGGAAGCCATCGAGCAGGCCGGCGAAGCGGTGTCGCGCAAGTGGACGGCGCGCGCCAGCCAGCTGGTGTTTCGTTTCGTCGAGGATGTGCATTACCGGGTGCGCGGGGCCGAGGAAGCCGTCCGCATGCTGACCGGTCTGACCGAAGATACGCTGGACACCTACGAGCCGCTGTTGCAGGAGCGGGAAGAGAACGCCGTGGAGGCGCGCAAGAGCATTCAGGAACTGATCACGGCGCTGGAAGCCAACCCCAACGGCGGCCGGCGCAACGCGCCGCTCATCGCCGAACTGGTCGACGCCCTGCGGCTGTACCCGCGCTGCCGGTATCAAAGTCTGCTGCTGCGCCGCGTCATCAACGTCTACGTCACGCTGCGCGGCAAGCTGTCCGACCTGATCCGCGAGCTGACCTTCATCCGCCAGCGACTGGGCGAACTGGCGAAAACCTTCGAGTACACGGGCGAAATGGGCGACCTGGCCCCAGCCAGCGGAGCGCCGGCCACCAACCTGCTGCCCGCCGGTTGCGAGACCATGGACGACGCCGTCAACGGTCTGGTGCGCGACATCAAGCCCGATGCCATCCACGCACTCGACCAGGCGATCCAGACCGCGATCAACCAGCAGCTGACCTCGCTGGTCCAGGGGTGCATGACCTCGGGCACCACGGTCAAGTCACTGGAGGAGCTCCTGCACCGGCACGCGCTGGACTTCACCGCCCAGCGGCTGACCAGCAGCAACGTCGTCGAAATGTTCCAGGCGCACTACGAGGACAACGAAGACGGCGCCTCCAACGCCATCGTCAACGCCTACCAGGACGCCGTCCCGGAGCTGGCCCGCAAGCTGTCCTGCACGGAGCCGGAGCTGCGCATGGTCGCGTTGCCCGCCGGCGAGCACGTCGCCGACTTCCGCGAGCTGGTGCGCAAGGCCTTGCCGAACATGCAGCTGCTCTTCACCGATAGTCCGGACGACATCGTCATCTGCCGCGAGCAACCGGAAGTCCCGCTCGACAAGCTGCCGCTCCTCGGCCCGGTGGGGCAGAACGCCTACCGCCAGATGAGCAACGCCGACAACTTCAGTCCGCACAGCCGCGAGGACATTCCCGACTGGCAGCCGGCGGAGACGGAATAAAGGTACATCGTGTATTGTTC
>JAEUIF010000725.1 GCA_016795185.1 Planctomycetia bacterium
ACGGCCGGCGAAATTGTCCGTCGTTCCGCCTCCAGGCGGCGAGCGATTCGCCGCCTGAAGGCGGAACTACGAACTTCAGACCTACGAGAACCCACCATGATTCGCCACACGCTCTCCTGGTGCGCATTCGTTGTCTGCGTCCTGCCGCTCGCGGCGGATGAGAAGTCCGACCCGGCCGCCCGGCTGGCTCAGCTAGACGCCGCGGCGTTTTCGCCGGAAGCCGCGCAGGAGAAGCGGCTCGCTGGCATGGTCGAGCGCGAGGTGCGCGGCCGGCTGCATGCCGCGTTGCAGCGCGAGGCCAATGCCTTCGCGCAGCTCAAGGGCCGCGCCGACTGGGAACGCTTCCGCGATGCCCGGCTCCAGGCCCTGCGCGAATCGCTCGGCCCGCTGCCGGAGCGCGGTGAGTTGAAGGTCAAGGTGGCCCGGACGTTTCAGGGCGACGGCTACATGCGCGACGACCTGGTCTACGAAAGCCGGCCGGGCCTGTGCGTTACCGCGAACCTCTACTACCCCGCCAAGGCACCCGCCAAGATGCCGGGCCTGCTCATCGTGCACGGCTTCCACCAGCCGAAGCAGCAGGGCGAATTGCAGGACATGGGCGTGAACTGGGCTCGGCTCGGCTGCCAGGTGCTGGTGATGGATGTGCTCTGCCACGGCGAACGCCAGCAGCATCCGTTCATCGATGCGAGCAAGTACCCCGGCAAGTTCAACGTGCCGCGCCAGGATTACTACAGCCGGGCCAATGCCGAGACCCAGCTGTTCCTTTGCGGTGAAAGCCTGATGGGCTGGATGGTGCAGGACGTGCTGCGTGGCGTCGATCTGTTGCTGGCCCGGCCGGGCATCGACAAGGAACGCATCATCGTCCTCGGCGCGGTGGCGGCAGGCGGCGACATCGCGGCGGTGGCGGCGGCGCTCGATCCGCGCATCGCCGGCGTCGCGCCCTACAACTTTGGCGGTCCCGAACCGGAGACAATCTATCCCCTGCCTGCGGAGCCCGTGGCAGCGGAGCGGGCGTTTCCCTATGGCGTTGGCGGACACTGGGACTCGACGCGCAAGCTGCGGAACTCGGCCCGCGATGGCTTCCTGCCCTGGGTCATCGTCGGCGCGGCGGCCCCGCGCCGCGTGATTTATGCCCACGAGTTCGCCTGGGACCAGAAGCACGATCCGGTCTGGCCGCGCCTGGAGAAAATCTTCGAGTTGAGCGAAGCGAAGGCCCATCTCGGCTTCGCGCACGGCAGCGGCACGCTGTTCGGCAACCCGGAAGGCACCGGCTGCGCCAATATCGGCCCGGTGCATCGCCAGGGACTCTATCCGCATTTCCAGCGTTGGTTCGGCATGCCCGCTCCGACCAAGGAAGCCCAGGACCGCAAGCCCGCCGGCGAGATGCTGGCGCTGGTGCAGGAAATTGACGCTGCTCGGAAGCCGAAAACCGTGCAGCAACTGACGGCGGAACTGGGCCGGCAGCGCTGGCTGGCGTCGCATCAGGCGCTCGTCAAGTTGCCGACCGTGGACGAACGCAAGCAGCAACTGCGGCGCGACTGGTCGAAACTGCTTGGCGCGGTCGAACCAGCAGGTGAGCCGAAAGCCACGGCTGTCGGGCAGCACAAGCTCGGCGCGGTCGCCGTCGAACGCATCGTCCTCGAAACGGAGCCGGGCATCCTCGTCCCGCTGGTATTGCTCGTTCCGCCAAGCAAAGCCGATGGGCAGCTGCCCGTCGTCGTCGGCGTGGCCCAGCACGGCAAGCAGGAGTTTTTGCAGCAGCGCGCTGCCGAGATCGCTGCGTTGCTGCAAGCCGGCGTCGCAATCTGTTTGCCGGACGTGCGCGGCACGGGCGAAACCCGCTGCGAAGGTGACCTGCGCGGCCCTCCCGCTGGTTCGTACAAGGGAGTATTCGCAAACAGTCGCGGCACCCTGCTGGCCAACGAGAACCTGATGCTCGGTCGCACCCTGCTCGGTGACCGTCTGCGTGACCTGCGTGGCGTGCTGCATTTCCTGAAAACTCGTCCCGAGCTGGACCGCTCGCGTCTGGCACTCTGGGGCGATTCGTTTGCCCCGGTGAACGCGGCGGACGCCCGTGTCGAGGTGCCGTGGGATGCCGAGAAGCTACCGGCCCAGGCCGAACCGCTCGGCGGCCTGCTCGCCCTCTTCGGCGCGCTGTACGAGGACGACGTGCGCGCGGTGCATGTTCAGGGCGGGCTGGCCAGCTGGCAGACGCTGCTGCAAAGCCAGTTCTGCCAGGTGCCGCACGATGTCATCGTACCGGGCGCGCTCCACGCGGGAGAGATCGGCGATGTCGTCGCGGCGCTGCACCCGCGTCCGGTGTCGCTGCGCGGCCTGGTCGATGGCCGCAATCGTCGGGCGGACCAGGCCACGGTGACGCAGGGCCTGGAGCCGGCCCTGCGGGCGTACAAGCTCGGCAAGTCCGAAGACAAGCTGTCGCTGGACGGCAAGGATGATGTGGCGGGCTGGCTGTCGGCCCAACTGCGGAAGTAGCGGGACGCAACCGTGACCGAGCACGAATGGCAAACCTGCACGAGCGCCCTGGCCATGCTGCACTGGCAGTACGGCCGGGCCAGCCGGCGCAAGTTCCGGCTGTTCGCGTGCGCCTGTTCGCGCCGGTTGTGGAAGCAGATGGCGGAACCGCGTAGCCGGAATGCCGTGGTGGTGGCCGAGCGCTTCGCCGACGGATTGGCGACCCGGCGGGAACTGGAAGCCGCCCGCGCCGCCGCTCCGGGCCGTCGCTTCGGCCGGATGACCGAATACGCCGCCAAGATGGCGGCGGCTACGACCCTGCCGACCGCGGATCGCGCCGCCGACGCCTGCGCCAGTCTGTTGCTCGTATCGCTGATCCGGCTGCGCACGATGGCGGCCGGTGAAGAAGAAGCCCTCGCGCTGGTCCGGCACATCTTCGCCTGGCAACCGCGCGGCACGCACGCCGAACTCCCGCTGACAGTCGTGCAACTGGCGGAAGCGCTCTACCAGGGCGAGGACTGTGCCTTCGCCCTGCACGATGCGTTGCTCGATGCCGGCATGCCCGACCTGGCCGAACACTTCCGCGAACCCTGGCACCCCAAAGGCTGCTGGCCGCTCGACCACTTGCTCGACAAGCATTGATTGCAGGTGATGAGGTAGGTCGGGCTTTCCAGCCTGACCTACGCAGGATAGAGCGTTTTGCGACTGGCTGTAGCGGTCCGCACAGCGGACCCTACAAAATGTGTAGGGTCCGCTGTGCGGACCATAGCACCCGGTGCTACATCCACCTGCGAAACGCTCTAAACGAACACAGGGCGGGGAAGCGCTGTCGCAAGCGCTTCCCCGCCCTGACTCATTCATGGCCTGGCCTACTTCGGTTTGGCCGGCGCTGGCGACTTGTCGATGCTCTCGCGGCGCAGGATGTTCTGCACGCGCTCGAGGTAGGGATACTTGTTCTGCGTCAACGTCTGGTAGATCGGTTGCAGGTCGGTTTCGGACTGGCTGAGCAGCACCGCGCCCTGGCTGACGAACTTCGCCTGGTGGGCTGGATACTGCCATTCCGAGCTTTGCCCGGTGCGCACCTGGAACAGAATGAAGCTGGCCGAGAGGGCGTTCGCCGAGTGGAACCCGCGCGTGCCGAGCAGCAGGTACGTCCCTTCGATCAGCTTCGGGAAGCTGATGGTCCAGACCTTGCCGTCCACCGACAGGTCGGCGTCGGCTTCATGGTTGTAATCGTAGACGCTGCCATCGGGCTTGAGCAGCTTGCACCACAGGCTGAACTGACGCAGCTGGCCGGAATGAAAGTTGATCGACACAGGCACGGCTGGGGGTGCGGCGGCCACGGTGAAAATCTCCCTGATGAAGTACAAATGGCGGTGCTGGCAGTTTATGCCCGACGCTGGCGAGAGTCAACGGACAGGGAACCGTCAGTAGTCAGTGGTCAGTTGCAGCCTCGGGCGGTACGCCCCGGTCGTATAATGAACCAGTCTTTGCCCCTGACCCCTGACCCCTGACCCCTGACCCCTGACCCCTGACCAAGGAATTCATGCGTGGCCGCCGAGAAAGCGTTGGCGTTGGTGGTGCGCGCCACCGACTGGAGCGAATCGAGCCGGATTTGCACGCTCTGGACGCGGGAATTCGGCAAGATACGTGGGCTGGCCAAGGGCGGCCGACGCCTCAAATCCCGGTTTGAAGTTGCCCTTGACCTGCTGACGACGTGCAGTATAGTCCTCCTCCGCAAATCATCCGGAGGTCTGGACCTGTTGACGGAAGCGCAGGTCGTCGAGCGGTTCCCGCGGTTGCGAACCGACCTGACGGCCCTGTACGCCGGCTACTACATCGCCGAGTTGCTGGCCGACTGGACCGAGGACTACGACCCGCATCCGCCGCTGTTCGACGAGGCGGTGGCGGCCCTGCGGGAACTGGGCGCGCCGCCGGGAAGCACGGGGCTGAGGCTGGCGCGGTTCGAGCTGGTGCTGTTGCGGGAACTGGGCTACCAGCCGGTCCTGGAAGCCTGCGCCGTCTGTGGGGCGGAAGTGGACGGCAGCCGGCTGGCTTTCAGCGTGGCGCTCGGCGGCGTGGTGTGCGTCGCGTGCCAGCCCGGCCAGCGCGACCGCCGGCCGTTGTCGGCGGCGACCTGGCAGGCGCTGCGGGTGCTCGGGGAATCGGGGGATGCTTGGCAACGCGACTGGCCGCCGGCGGTGCGCGGGGAGCTACGCCAGCTGCTGGGCCAGTACGTGACCTATCTGATGGGTCGCCGGCCGCGGTTGCTGCCTTATCTGGGGAGTTGAGTACCGTGAGCAACGAACGAGCACGGCGGAACGTGACAACGGCCGACACCCGGAACGTCCTGCGCGGCTCGCGGCGCTGGCTCGCGCTGGCCCTGGCGCCGGCTTCGTTCTGGCTCGCCGGCTGCGCGGGCGAACGCCTCGACCTCCTGGCCGAAAAGCCTCCGCAAGCCGAAGCCGCGCCGGAAGCGGCGAACCAGAGCTGGTTCGCCAAGCTGAATCCGCAGAACCTCGTGAAGCCGAAGGCCGCCGAGGGCGCGGCGGAAACGATGGTCCTGCGCGACGGCCAGCTGGTACCCGAGTCGGCGCCCACCGAAGGCAGCCCGTCGGACGAACTGGCCGGCGCAGCCGAACTGTACCGCCGGGGCGAGTACGAACAGGCCGAGAAGATCTACCGCAAGGTGGCCGAGAATACCAAGAATTCCGTGAGCGTCGCCGAGGAAGCGCGTTTCTACGAGGCCGAGTGCATGCGCCGCCAGGAACGCTATCCGCGCGCCTGCGACACCTATCACAAGGTCTTGCTCGACTTCCCCAGCGGCACCTACCGCGAGCAGGCGGTGCAGCGCATGTACGACATCGCCAACTACTGGCTCGAAGACACCCGCGCTGAAATGAAGCAGGTGGAAGAGAAGGAAACCGGCAAGCGCTGGTTCGTGGTCACGCCCATCGTCCACTTCGAGAAGGCCAAGCCGTTCCTCGACCAGGAAGGCCGCGCCCTCGAAGCCCTGGAGCGCGTCCGCTTCAACGACCTGGGCGGCCAGCTGGCGGACAAGGCCCTGTTCCTGTCCGGCAGCGTCAAGTTCTATCGCGAGGACTATCGGGCGGCCGACTGGTGCTTCACCCAGCTGGTCGAGTACTACCCGAACAGCAAGCTGGCGCCGCAGGCGGTCGAGCTGGGCATCATCGCCAAGCACATGGGCACCGGCGGCTCGGACTACGACGGCCGCAAGGTGGCTGAGGCCCGGCAGCTCATCAACACCGGCATGCGGGCGTATCCGACGCTGGCCCGCGAAAAGCAGGAATTCCTGATGAAGCAGCTGGCCAGCTGCAACATGCAGCAGGCCGAGAAGGACTTCAAGATCGCCGAGTTCTACCGCCGGACGAAGCACCCCGGCTCGGCCTACTACTACTATGAGATCGTGCGGCGGCGCTACCCCGGCACCAAGTACGCCGAGGAAGCCACCGTCAAGATGCAGGAACTGCACGACCTGGCGATGCAGGACCAGCAGCCGGTGCCGCCGCCGCCCGGCGCGGCCGTGCCGCCGCCGCGCGTGCCGCCGCCGGCGCCCGTGCAGCCCGGCAACGGCCTGGAGATGGCCCCGCCGCCCCGGCCGCTGCAA
>JAEUIF010000774.1 GCA_016795185.1 Planctomycetia bacterium
GAGATTGAGTTGAAGCCGACGTATCTGCAGCACGACCGGGACACGAAGTTCCCAGCGCGGCGGAGCCGCAACCCAAGGGAAAGGCGGAAAGGCTGTAAGGCGCAAAGGCGCGGAGAGCGGGGAGTTTGAAGGGCGCGGGAAAGCGGCGCCGCTCCGGGTAGAGTGTTGGTGGTCTACGAATCCATCACCTTTTCCTGGAGCGGCACCATGTCGTCTTTTGTACTTCGGTTCGAGGACAAGATCCACGGGGTTCTCAGCGGCTGGGATCGGGTTCGTTTCCGCGGGACGTTGCGGCGGATCGCCAATCTGCGGGGCATGGGGTCGTTCCTTTGGGAGCGGTCGATCCTGTTGAAGGACTTCAAGCCCTGGGCGATCGGGTTGACCGAGCAGGTGCGTCAGGCGACCGAAGCGATCGCGGAAGAGAACGACATGAAGGTCCGGCACGTGATGAGCAGTTCGATCCGCAAGGAGGAACTGGCCCGCGAACTGGCGGGCGAGCGCTGGGGGCGGCCCGGCCTGTCGTGCATCCTCAGCGCCACGGAGCTTTGCCGGACGTTCACCGTCGGTCCGAACCGCGCCCTGAAGAAGCTGGAACTGCGGCACCACGACTCGAAGTGCCTGCACTACTACTTCTACCTGTTCCATCCGCACTGGGGGCCGATGCACGTGCGGCTGCAGACGTGGCTTCCCTTCAGCGTGCATGTCTGCCTCAACGGACGCGACTGGCTGGCGACCGAAATGGCCCGGCTCGGCATGCCGTTCACGCAGCGCGACAACACGTTCACGTTCGTGAAGGACGTGGCGCGGGCGCAGCGGCTGCTCGACAACCAACTCGCGACGAACTGGGACTGGCACCTCGACCGCCTTCTGACGCAGGTCCATCCGATGCGGCAGCGGCTGTTCGGATGCCCCATGCACTACTACTGGTCGGCGGACGAGACCGAATGGGCCACCGACGTCATGTTCCGCTCGGCCGACGACCTCGCGGCGCTCTACCCGCGGCTCGTCCGGCACGGCATCGGCAACTTCGGCGGCGACGACGTGCTGCGGTTCCTCGGACGCCGGGGCAACGTCAACCAGCAGACCGCGGCCCGCCTGCAGAGCGACCTGAAGACGCGCCACGAGGGAGTCCGCCTCAAGCACGCGCTCAACCGGAACTCGATCAAGATGTACGACAAGCAGGAGAGCGTGCTGCGCGTGGAGACGACCGTCAACGACCCCCGCGACATGAAGGTGTACCGCAGCGTCGAGGGCGACCCTTCCGGACCGAAGGACTGGAAGCCGCTCCGCAAGGGCGTGGCCGACCTGCACCGCCGCGCCGAGGTGAGCCAGGCCGCAAACGACCGCTACCTCTCCGCGCTGGCCACCGTGGACGACGCTGCGACGCTGAAGGACACGACCGCCTCCGTGTGCCGCCCCGTCCAGTGGGACGGCGGGCGCTCGCGGGCGCTGAACCCGCTGGCCGAGGACGACGCCGCCCTGCTGACGGCGGTCAACCGCGGCGAGTTCGCCATCAACGGCTTCCGCAACCGCGACCTCGCGGCGCTGCTCGACGGCGAACGGCCGGCCGACCCGGCCCAGGCGAAGAAGCAGGCGGCGAAAGTCACCCGCCAACTGCGACTGCTCCGCGCCCACAAGCTGATCTCGAAGGTTCCGAAGACGCATCGCTACGTCCTGACCGAAACCGGCCGCAGCACCATCAACGCCATCCTCGCCGCCCGCCAGGCCAGCGCCCGCAGGCTGACCGAACTGGCCGCATAAAATCTTCGCGGCACGCGAAGAAATCGAAGAATAGTAGTACGGAG
>JAEUIF010000787.1 GCA_016795185.1 Planctomycetia bacterium
GGCTAACGCCCTCGGTGACATCGATCCTTGACGCCGCCCACTTCGAGGACTCCGGTCAGCTGACGCTGGCCATCACTTGGGCGTGCCCAGGTGCTTGCGGAAATGCCCGGCGATGCGCCCGTAAAGTCGTTCCATGACCACGGGGTCGGGGACCATGTGGGTCAGGCTCGGTAGCGGCAATATCTCAAAATCCTTGCCGGCGCGAAATAGAGCATCCGCCAGCTTCAGAGAATGTCGGAAATAGACATTGTCGTCGGCGGTGCCATGAATGAGAAGCAAGGGCCGTTTCAAGTCCTTGGCATAGGTTAGCAACGAGGCTTCCTGGTAGGCTTCCGGGTTTTCCTGCGGCAAGCCGAGATAGCGCTCCGTGTAGTGAGTGTCGTAGTCCTCCCAGTCGGTCACCGGCGCGCCCGCGACCGCCGCGTGAAAGACATCGGGCCGCTTGAGTACCGCCAACGCTGACAGATAGCCGCCGAACGACCAACCGTAGACTCCCACCCGTTCGAGGTCGAGTTCCGGGTACTTCTTGCCCAGCGCTTGCAAGCCGGCGACTTGATCGTCGAGCGGCACGGTGCCGAACTTCTTGTACACGGCGCGTTCCCAGTCGCGCCCCCGATTCGGCGTGCCGCGATTGTCGAGCGCTATCACGATGAAGCCCTGATCGGCGATCCATTGCGGCAGCAGCCAGTTGCGCATCGACTGCAACACGACCTGATGGCCCGGCCCACCGTAGACGTAGAGCACCACCGGGTACTTTTTCTTGGGATCGAAGCCGTGCGGGCGGACGACGGCGGCATAGAATCCGGGAGCGTCGCCCACTTTCGTGAACTCGACCTGCGGAATGAAGCCGGGCGACTCGGCCACGGAAGGCAGCTTGCCAATAACCTTCGACAGCGCTTCGGTGACTTTCGGGTTCTTCTCGTCGTCGGGTTTGACGACGGCGGTTTCGGGCATCGCTTTCGGTGTCGCGAATGTCACCGCGAAGGCGGAATGGTTCCGAGCGGCCGTCGCGGATTGCAGGCCCGGTCCGTCGCCGAGACCTGTCTTTTCGAGCAACGCGCGGCGACGCACCAGGCCGCGCGTCATCGGTGTGGACAGGTACACCTTGCTCTGCGTGGGGTCGAAATCGCTCGCCTTTTCGGAGTTCGCCTTGCTGCCCGGCCGCAGATAGAGGTACTGGCCGGTCTTCGGGTCCAGCGACAGCAATTCCTCGAACTCGCCCACGTTCTTGAAATGGGTTTCCTTCGCCTGCGCGATGCCCTTGGGCCAGAGTTCACGGAACTGCAATTCGAGGTGCTTGTTGCCGCCGCCGTCGGTCGCCCAGACGAAGGTCTTGCCGTCGGCCAGCCAGCGCGGCACGTCCTGGTGCAGGTTGAGCCAGACATCGTCCTTGTCCATGACGATTTGCTGCGACTTGCCGGTCCTGGGATCGCCGAGCAGCACGGCCAGTTCGTTTTGCAGGCGGTTCTGCACGGTCAACGTCAGTGGCCCGTGGGCTTCCCAGCGGACCTGCGTCAGGTACTCGAACTGCTTGCGGTCCCAGTCGATCCAGACCGTCTCGCCGCCGGTTGCGGGCATGATGCCGACGCGCACCTGCACGTTCTTTTTGCCGGGCCGCGGATAGTACGACGGATGCGGCGGCTGGTCGGGCTTCGCGGGGTCGGCCACGTACCAGACCTCAACGCCTCCAGCGTCAGCTTCCTCGTAGACAATGAACTTGCTGTCCGGCGACCACCAGTAGCCGGCGTGACGGTCCATTTCCTCCTGCGCGACGAACTCGGCCAAGCCGTGCGTCTTCTGCTCGCTGCCGCCCGTGGTCAGACGGGTTTCCTGGTCCGTTGCCAGGTCGTAGACGAACAGGTCATGGTCCTTGACGTAAGCGACCTGCTTGCCGTCCGGCGAGAATTTGGGATCGAGGATCGTTCCCGCGCCGGTCTTCAGTTCACTGGCGGCGGCGGTCGCCCGTTCGACGAGGTAAAGCCGGCCCGAGAGCGCGAGCAGGATTTGTTTGCCCGACTCGTCGAGTTGATAGTCGGTAAAGCCGCCGACGCTGACGCGCTGCCGTTCGCGCCGGGCCTTTTCCTCCGGCGTCAGCTTTTCTTCAGCGCCTTTGAGCAATTGTTCGGGCGTCAGCAATGCGCGCGTTTTGCCGCTGGCCACGTCGAACTCGAACAGGCTCAGCTTGGGCGTGCGCGGGGCGGAGCGCAGAAACAGCACGGCGCTGCCATCGGGCGTCGGTCGGGCCTTCACGGGCCGCCCCAGCATGAAGCCGCGCGTCTGGGCGTGGTCGCGCAGATACTGGGCATCGAGCGGCTTGGGGGCGGCCGGTTCCGCGCCGCGAACCGTCAGGATCAGGGTCAGCGCCGCCAGCAGCTGGCATGTGGTTCTCATGGTGCGAGGGTAACAGACCGGAAGCGGGCTTCCAAGCATCCAGCGTATTTCCCGGCAGCTGCGGCTTGGCAAGGGCGTTTTTTTCTCTATGATAGTGCCA
>JAEUIF010000792.1 GCA_016795185.1 Planctomycetia bacterium
CCGTCCTGGATGTTGACGCGCGGGCCGAGGGTAATCTGCGCCAGGTCGCCGCGGATCGTCACCCCGAACCAGATGTTGACTCCCGCGCCGAGCACTACGTCCCCGCGGACCACGGCATTGGTGGCGACGTAGTAATCCCGAATCGCTTGCATGACGGGCCTCTTTCCAGGGAAAGCCGGCAGCCGCATCGCCGCGGCCAGCGGCTGGAGAGTGTTCAAGCGTCTTATTCCTTCATTGTCTGGCAGCGCGGCGCGAAGTCAACCGGCGCGGCTGGACCGTGTGGCTCGCGGCGTGTAGGATGCGCTGCCGTGCGTGACAGCCATCCTGAGCGCAGCGAACCGGAGTCGCCCGATGAACCGTGCGGAATTACAGCAACTCGCAGCCGACCGCTTGGCCGATGCGAAGGCCCTGCTGGTCACGAAACGCTGGGCGGGCGCCTATTACCTGGCCGGCTATGCGGTAGAATGTGCGCTGAAGGCTTGCATCATCCGGCACCTGATGGCCAGCGATCAGTTCCCGGAAAAGAAGTTCTCCGAGCAGTGCTGGACGCACAATCTGTCTCAACTTTTCACGGCTGCCGGCCTCAAGATTGAATTCGACGCGGCGCAGGTTGCCGACCCGGAATTGCTGGCGAACTGGGGACTGGTCAAGGATTGGAGCGAGTCCACGCGCTACGAACGCAAGTCGCCAGCCAATGCAGAGCAACGGTACGAAGCCATCACCGACAAGAAACATGGGGTGCTGACATGGATCAAAGCACGCTGGTGAGCGTCCAACTCGACGACGGCAAGCGACTGATGGATCGATTGGTCGCCGAGGGCAAGACTGTCAGCGCCGCCGCTTGGGTTAAGGAACGCGACGGCGGCTATTGGTACCTGTACCTGGCAACCTCGCTCATGGGCAAGGACCGAGGCGTGCGCCCGGCTTACCGGTTTGTGAACGCAATCGTGCGGTCCTTGCAGCCAGAAGGATTTTGGATTGACCCAACCTCCATCAAGGTGATCGCTCCGGACGATCCCCTTGCGAGCGCCATTGCCGAGGTGCGCAACCGCTACCCCGCCCAGAAGCCGTTCTGGTACCCCGCCCAGAAGCCGTTCTGGCTGCGCGGCGACCGCCTCGGCCCGCTGGAAATCGAGGAAGCCATCATCTATCCCTGATGTCGGTCCTGGCAAACCCAACGCTTGCAACCGCTGCCGCATCACTTACAATTTCATCGGTCCCTTCAACCGTCCTCTCCGCTCGGAGTTCGCCCCGTGGCCGCCGCCGGTCAATCCCCGAAAAGCCAGCGACTCAGTCCGTGATTCGGCCGTCTTCCTGGACTGCCGTCCCAACGGTGGACCGTTCAACCTGTTGAGGAGCCCCACAATGTTTGCCCCGATTCCGCCGCGCGAGGAGCCCGATCCGAAACAGGGCCGCGAAGCAGCCTACGCCCTGGCCGCCCAATTGCTCGGCGCCGATACACCGCCGCTGGCCGTCCGCCAGCGCTTGACGGCACTGGGCCTCAGCGAAGCCGAGGCTGCCCGGATGGTCACCCACTTACAGAGTGAAATAGAGTCCATCAACTCTTCCAGACGCACGCTCAGCGAGGGCATCGACGAACTGGAACGCGAAGCCGTGCGCGAAGCCGGCCAGCGCAACATGCTGTACGGCGCTCTCTGGTTTATCGGCGGCTTGCTCGTGACGGCGGCGACCTTCAGCTTCGCCACAGGCGCGGGTGGCGGCACCTATGTCGTGGCCTGGGGCGCGATGCTCGGCGGCGCGATCCAGTTCTTTCGCGGTTTGAGCCAATCGTCCTGAACCGTGCCGGTTGACCGGATGGCAATCGTCCGGACATTCGTCCAGGGAGGCCGCCCCATGAACGACGCCGATTTCATTCTAACCATCCTGTCCCGGCCGGGCGACGAGCAGCTACGACTGGTTTATGCCGACTGGCTGGAAGAACGGGGCGATGCGCGGGCGGAGTTCTTGCGCCGGGAATCCGAACTCAATGGCGTGCGGCGTGAGGTGGAAGGTTTGGATCGTGACTTCTACCTCAAGGGCATCACCGATAGTGGAATGGTCTCTATCAGCCAGTTCATGAAGTTGCGAGACACCGAAGCCGCTTTGCAACAACGCCTGGCCGAGTTGCGACTGCCGTTGGACCCGCGCTGGCTGACCTGGATCGACCGCACTCGTATCGAGAACTGCCTTCCTCGGTTCGATTTTCAATGTCCGGTGCAATGGGACCAACTCGCGCTGACCGACAATGACCGCGTCCGGCACTGCGCCCGGTGCGACCGGAGCGTTTACTTCTGTGAGTCGCTGGACGAGGCCCGCGCGCACGCCGCGCAGGGGCACTGCCTGGCCGTCGCTTCCAGCCTGGTCCGAACGGACCGTGACGTACCAGTGGTGGAAGACCTCATTGATGTCGGTTTGCTCGATCTGGAGTCCATTCGCAAGAATATGCCGCCAGCGCGGCCGTTGCTCACCGAACGCCGCTTGCCGCTGCCGCTCGTCGAGCGCATCCGGCGCGAGTCAGCCTCGTTCGGCAGGCTCGTTGCCGAAGTGGAGGACAAGCTTGCAGAATGACATCCAGGAATCCGAAATCGACCAGCGAGACCGGGCGCGACATCGAGGAAACGTAGTTCATGGTCTACACTTTCCCCACCTATGTCCCCATCCTGGCGGCAGTCGTCGCGGTCCTGGCTGCCGCCGTTGGAGCGGGCATTCTCTGGCTGCGCAAGCCGTGGAGTTATGCCCTGGTCGCGTTCGCCGTGTCCGCGCTGCTGGGCGGCATCCTCGCGCCTGGCCTGATGCTGGACCGTGTGGTGCTCGACGATGAGAAGCTGGAGCAGACCACGGGCTTCTGGTTCGCGCCGACCGTCAAGGGCTTTCGCCTGGCGGACGTGGCCGCCGTCACCATCGGCACCAAGCGGAACAGTCGAGGGCGCGAATACGAGGTGTGGCTGGTCCACCGGAGAAGCGGTCAAACGCAGGAGTTCGACCCTGGCGACCTCTGGGAGATGAACGGCCCGGACATCATCGAACGGCTACGGGCCAAGGGCATCCAGGTGCGGCAAGAAGCGATGGGCAATCCATGAGCAAGGCGAAACCGAGTGCCAACGGTCCCGGCGCGCAACTCGTCAGTACCAGGCTGCGCTACCAAATGGGCGATGCCAACGTGCGCGATCGCTACCTGTTCACCCCCAAGGCCGACAAGGGTCTCAAGCTTCAGTACGAGCTGGCGGACGTGGCGGAAGGTAAACTGGCCTTCAGCGAGGCCGCTCTGACATCGGCAGCGGCTTTCGTCGTCTTCAACCAGGGCAGCCCGGTCGTGTATGTGAATGGCTTGCCGGAAAAACCCCCGCGCACGCTCGCAGCGCACCTTCCGCCGTTTCTCCTGAGCCGTGCAACGTTGGCCGCGCTGAAAGCCGGCAGCCAGGCCGACCTCATGCCCGAGTGGTTCGATGAGCGCGACTCATTACGACTAAAAGCCCGCAAGCAGCGCAAGGTGAAGCTCGATGGCGCATCGACATCCGTGCCCGTGCTGCACTGTCGGGGCAAGAATATCGAACTGTGGGTCGTCGATGACGATGTGTGGCCCGTGATTCTCGAACGCAAGGAAGGTGAGGACGGCTTCTACTTTTGGAAGTTCCTGGAAGCCGGCAAGAAGCTAAAGGCGGACGAGGACGAGGAGTTTTGAAGTGAAAGCCGCCCAAGCATGTCGCACCGTTGCCGGTTTAACATGCTTGGGCGGTGGCACCGATGCTGTACTGTTCACCGGCCAGAGCCGCCCAAGCCTGGCCCCCGACACATTTTCCTACTCAGGACCAGCACATCATTTGCCCTTGGGAATGTCCAGCTTCAAAATCGGCCGGCCCTCCTTGTCCACCGCGCCGGCCGCGACCAGCACCATGCGCTTGGGGTCGATGTACTTCTTGGCCATCGCCTGTACATCGTCGGCCGTTACCGCCGCCACGCCCTTCTTGAACTCCTCCAGGTAGTTGAAGCCCAGCTTGTAGCGTTCGATGGACAGCAGCTGGCCGCTGATGCGGTCGTTGGTCGTGAAGCGGAACGGTAGGCTGCCGAGCAGGTACTTCTTGGCGTCCTCGACTTCCTGCTCCGTCGGTTTCTGGTCGCGAATGCGGTTCAACTCTTCGAGGAAGATGGCTTTCACCTTCTGGAAGTTCTGCGGCTGCGTGCCGATGTAGCAGGTGAACGCGCCCGGCTCCTCGCCCGCCGAGCCGGTGACGTTGGCCGACACCGTGTAGGCCAGCCCTTCCCGGTCGCGCAGCCGCGACGACAGACGGTCGGTGAAGCCGGGACCGGTGCCGAGGACATAGTCCATCACCAGCAGCTTGTAGTAGTCGGGGTTGTCGCGCTTGATGCCGGGGTGCCCCAGGTAGAAGTGCATCTGGGCCGCGTCCGGCATCGAGATGATCTGCTGATTGAACTTCTCTGGAAAGGCCACGGCGGGCGGCTGCGGCTTGCCTGGTTCGCCGGCCTTCCAGTTCGCCGTCAACTTGGTGATTTCGTCGATGACTTCCTTGCTGTCGAAGTCGCCGACCACGGACATGATGGCGTTGTTCGGCACGCACAGCTTGCGATGCAGGGCCTTGCAGTCCTCCGGCGTCAGCTTCTCGATAATCTTCGGGTTGCCCAGCGACGGCCGCCCGTGCGGGTGCTTGCCGTAGATGAGCGCGTTGTACAGTTGCGAGGCCCGCTCGTCGGGCTGCGTTTCCAGGTCGGCGATTTCCGACAGTAGTTGCTGCTGGCTGCGCTGGAAGGCTTCCTTCGGGAAGACCGGATCGGTCAGGCACTCGAAGAGCAGCGACAGCGCGAGCTTTCGGTCCGGCGACAGTACCTTGACCGAACTGGCCGACAGGCCCATCGACAGCGTACCGCCCGCGTTCTCGATCAACTCGGCGATCTCCTGCCCACCGTGCTTGCTGGTGCCCTCGTCCATCAGCCGCGCGGTCAGGGTGGCGACGCCCGCCTTGTCCTCCGGTTCCAGCAGGCGGACATTACGGATGGCAAGGTCGGCGACAAAGATCGGCAGCCGGCGATTCTCGAAGAGCAAGAGCGTCAGGCCGTTGGGCAGCACCACGCGCTGCGTCTCCTTCAGCGAGAACGGAGCCCCGGCCACAGGGGCCTGAAACGCGGCGCGGGCGAGCGGCGGGGGGGGGGGCGGCGGGGGGGCGCCCGCCGGGGGGGTGGGGGCCCCCCCGGGGGCCCCCCCCCGCCGGTCGCCTGGGAGCGGCCGCGCCCTTGCGTTCCTCCGGCACCGACCAAACCGTGACGCGCTGTTCTGGATTGAAGTATTTTTTTGCCACGCGCTGCACGTCCTGGGCAGTGACGGCGTTGATCTTCGGCAGGTACGACTTGAGATAGTCGAGGTCCTGAATGCTCACGCCGACGGCGATGTTCTCGGCCAGATCGTGGACGTTCTCGCGCCCGAAGATCGAGCTGGAAATGATCCCCTGCTTGACGCGCTTCAATTCGGCGTCGCTGACGGGTTCATCCTGCAAGCGTTTTACCTCGGCCAGCACCAGCTTTTCGGCCTGCTCCCGGCTTTTGCCCTGAAGCAACTCGACGAGCACTCCGCACCAGCCGGGGTAGCGGCCGGCGCTAATCATGGCCTCGGCGGCGGTGGCGATCTCCTCGCCCTCGATCAGCTTCTTGTAGAACCGGCTGGTCTTGCCGCCGCTCAGCACCTGCTGCAAGACCACCAGCGGATAATAGTCCGGGTCGCCGGTACGGACGCCGTCGTAGCCGATCACCAGGCGGGGCACCTCGAACTTCGACTTGAATTCGTGCCGCACCGGGGCGTTGCGCTGCACCGTCTGTCCCGGCTTGCGCGCCGGCAAGTCTTGCTTCTGGATCGAGCCGAACAGTTCCTTGATCTTGGCCATCACCTTGACCGGGTCGAAGCCGCCGCAGACCACGAGCACGGCGTTGTTCGGGTGGTACCAGCGGTCGTAGTGGCGCTTGATAATTTCGGCGGTGGCGGCGCGCACGTGCTCGCGCTCGCCGATGACCGGGTGCCCGTAGGGGCCGGTCTTGCCGAAGAGCAGCGGCAGGAGCGCTTTAAATTCCAGGTCCCAGGGCCGGTCCTCGTTGCGCTCCAGTTCGGCGATGACCGCACCCTTCTCCTGCTGGAATTCGTGCTTCTCGTCGATGCGAATGTTACGCATCCGGTCGGCTTCGATCTTGAGCGGCACCTCCCACTGCTCGGCCGCGAAGTCGAAGTGATAGAGCGTCAAGTCCTCGGAGGTCCAGGCGTTGTTGGCCCCGCCATTGCGGAGCGTGGCGCGGTCGATGTCGCCGGGGAAGAGCTTGTCGGTGCCCTTGAACATCAGGTGCTCGAGGTAGTGCGACAGGCCGGTCTGGTCGAGGTCCTCGTCGCAGGCGCCAACCTTGTAGCCGACCATCGTGGTGATAACCGTGGCCCCCGGCACCGGCTTGAGAAAGACGCGCAGGCCATTGGGCAGCGTCTCGGAGATGACGCCCTCGTACAGGGCCGCTGCCGCCTGCTCGACCGCGTTCCCCGCTGGCGGCTTCGCCACCTGCCCTCGCACATCCTGAAATCCCGGAGGCCCGAAACAGACCAGCGGCAAGAGCAACAAGGACCAGTACGGCGCGAACCGTGCCACGAACGGGTGCATGATCGACCTCCCGAAGTGTTATCCAGACGTGGGAGAGGCGTTTGGGCTACGCAATCTTCCAGTGGATGGTAGGGGATGGGAAGCCGGAAGACAAGCAAGGCGAGAAAAACCGGAATGCCATGAATGCCGGCGATTGGTTGGCGGCAGGGTCGCAAAATCTCCTGAATACAAACCCAATGAAGCAAATTGCTTCCGCCGATTTTGCACGATTCTCCGATTTTGCCGGAAAATCCTGATTTGCGCGGGCACAATACAGTAAACCCCGCAACCGAACTTCCCTTCCCGTCTGTATGAACTCGCACTCGGGCGCGGGGTGGCCACCGGGCCCTCTACGGGTTCCCCCGGTCGTGCAATAGGATTGGGCATGATTTCGGACGCCGAGTTACTG
>JAEUIF010000541.1 GCA_016795185.1 Planctomycetia bacterium
CCGCCGCTCGCCTAGCTCGGACAGCAGACTCACTTGAACGATGCAAACGGGTTCTCTTCCGGCGGCGGTTCGGGCTCCTCGCTCGTGGGCGATACCGGCACTGGGGCCGAGGGCAGCGGGATGAAGTCGGTCGTCGCCGGCAGGGGCGCGGTGGCCGAGGCCAGGGGGCTCGACGCGACCGGCGCGGGCGCGGCGGCCGGCGTCTCGGTGGGCGCGGCCGGCTCCGACGGCGGGGGCGCGGCGGGCACCGGCGGCGCGGCGGGCTGCTCGGCCAGCCACGGCGGCGTCTCGGACTTCGGCTCCGCGGCCGGCTGCTCGCCTTCGGCCAGTTGCGGCCGGTAGCGCGACACCGCGTACAGCGGCACGCCGATCAGCAGCGGCACGATGCCGATGAGCGACACCAGGCCGGCGTAGTCCAGGGCCGAGTACAGGCCGAACAGGCACATGGCGCAGAAGATGGTCGGCGTGTACGGGTAGAGCGGGACCAGGAACGGCCGGCGGGTAGCCTTGTCGTTCTCGCGCAGGACGAACAGCGCCAGGCCCGTGAGCAGGAAGAAGAACCAGAAGACCGGCGCGGTGCCGGCGAACAGCGTGTCGAAGCCGCCAAAATACTTCTTCCAGGGCATCGGCCCGATGTGCATCGTTCCCAGGGCCGAGTCGATCAACCCCTGGCCGATCTCGGTGCCCACGCCCAGGATCATGGCGATGGCGATGGCGGCCATCGCCGACAGCGACCAGACCGGCGAGCCGAACTTCGGGTGCCAGCGGCCCAGGCTGGCGAAGAGGCTATACTCGGTCCCCAGCGCGGAACAGACGCGCGACCCGGTGAACAGCAGGCCGTTGATGGCCCCGAGCGCGGAGATCATGACCAGCAGGCTGATGCTCTTGGCCGCCCATTCGCCCATCACGCCCGCGCTGCGCGCCGCGATCGGCGAGGGGTTAAAGCCCTGGGTCGCCTGGAAACCCAGCGCCTGAATGTACGCGGCGTTGATGAGCAGGTAGATGATCATCACGCCGCCGGTGCCCAGCAGCAGCGTGGTCGGAATCTGCCGCTTGTTGCGCATCTCGGCGGCGACGAAAGCGGCGTCGTTCCAGCCGCCGTAGGCGTAGAGCACCAGGATCAGGGCCACGCCGTAGCTGGGGACGGACTCCGTGGCTTTGCTCGCGACCCAGGCCCCGTCGGGTTTGCCGTACACCAAACCGGCCACGATGATGCCGCCCAGGCCGATGACCTTGGTCAAGCTGAGCACGTTCTGCGTGTGCTTGCCCATGACCACGCCCATGATGTTGACGGCCGTCAGGCCGCCGACGGCCAGCACGGCCAGCACCACCTTGATGACCGGGGCCGCCTCCGATTCCGACAGCCCCATTAGCTTGACCGCGTAATCGCCGAAGGCGAAGCCCATCATGCCGATGCTGGCCGTCAGGATCACCGCCAGCTGCGCCCAGCCGAACTGGAAGCCGAACCAGGGCCCGAAGGCTTTCGTCAGGTAGACGTAGTCGCCGCCCATGCGTGGGTAGGCCGTGCCCAACTCGGCGTAGCACAGCGCGCCGATCAGGCAGAGCACGCCGCCGACGGTCCAGAGGACCATGACTTCGGTCGGGCTGTGCAGGTGGCCGTTGATGATCGAGGGCGTGACGTAGATCGACGTGCCGATGACGATGCCGATGATGATGCTGACGGCGTCCCACAGGCCCAGCTGTGGGGGCGCGGCGGGGGTGGCTTCTGCGTTGCTGGCCATGCCGGCTCCTTCGGGTTCAAACGGAGGCAAAGCGCCCAAATCTTTATCGAGTGGGGCTGGTTTTGCAACCAAATTCATTCATCCGGATGGATGCGTTCGCCGGCGGGACAGCTGGGGCCGCAGGACGGAGTTCAGAGTACGAAGTGCCTGGCGGGAGGAACAGAGGGAGTGGTTCGGTCCGCACAGCGGACCCTACATCGTAGGGTCCGCTGTGCGGACCATGCGAAACTTTCGGCGGGGTGGCACGTCCCTCGGTACACCGAGG
>JAEUIF010000819.1 GCA_016795185.1 Planctomycetia bacterium
CTCGACAGCGCCACCGGCCGCCGGGTGGCCGAGACACAGGGCCAACGCGCGTTGTGGAGACAGCCGCCCTGGCCGCTCGACGCCCAGCGTATCGCCGTTACGCCTGCCGGCCGGCAAGTGGCGCTGTTCGATTTCATCACCGGCAAGCCGCTCTGGCAGCACGAAGCCGACCGCAAGTTCACGGCGAGCGGCGAACCGCCGCAGGTGATCGGCAACACCGACTGCCTGCTGTGCTGCATCGCCCGTAACTACGGTCATGAACTGGATCGGCTGGACCTGCGCACGGGAGCGCGGCTCTGGCCGCAGCCGCTGTTATTGCGCGACCGGCCCGATTTGCGCCGCGCCGCGCTCGATGAGACGGCCTTGTATGTGGAGGCCGGCGGCGCGCTGGAGGCCATCGCCCTGGCCAACGGCCTGCGCCGCTGGCGGCAGCCGCTAACCGGAGGGAGCAATTGGCAAGTGCATTTGACGAAGAACTCCGTACTGGCCCATCCCGTGGCAGCCGAGGTGAAAGTGAGCGCCACGTTCCTGGCACGACGTTATGTGCCCCTGGACGGCGCGGCACTGTTTCCGACCCTGGCCCCCTGGTCGGTGGCCCGCGTGGTTCCCGAGTGCATGTGGGCCTTCAGCCAGGCTCTGGCGCCGAGTCGGTTGCCCGTGGTGCAATGCGATCCGAAAACCGGCCAGGTGCTGCACCGGCTGCACTTCGACGGGCGCGGTCCGACGGCCAGCGTGGCGGTGTTCGATAAGCAGGCAGTCGTGGCTATCGGCGATAGGGCCTGGGGCCTACGCTAGGGTTCATTGAGCTGAAGTACGTCGGGCTTTCCAGCCCGACACTCGCGCCGGAAGTAGGCGGTAGAGCGAAGCGAGCGCGGGTAGTCATTGATGCGGCGTGTCGGGCTGGAAAGCCCGACGTACTTCAGACCGGATCACTCCGAATCCTGCATTCGTGTAGAATGACGACGTATCGCAACCTTACGAAAAGAACAACATCATGCCATCCGTGCAATGTCGCAACTGCGGTCTGGTGGTGCAGGTTCCTCCGGGCGGTCGCCGGCTCTGCGGCTGCGGCGCCTGGCTGTCGGGCGAGGGCGATACTGTCGGCCTGGCCCCGGCGGCCGAACCCGTGCTCGCCGGTGCCGGCGAAAGCTGGCCGAAGATCGAAGGCGACCTGTCGGCCATTGAGCGACTGAACAGCGGCTACAAGCGGCTGATCCGCGAGATGAGCAAGGTCATCGTCGGCCAGCAGCAAGTGCTGGAAGAATTGCTCATCGCCATCTTCGCCCGCGGCCATTGTCTGCTGGTCGGCGTGCCCGGCCTGGCCAAAACCTTGATGATTCGCACCCTGGCCGACTCGATGACCTTGTCCTTCAACCGCGTGCAGTTCACGCCCGACCTGATGCCTTCCGACATCACCGGCACCGAACTGCTGCAAGAAGACAAGGCCACTGGGCAACGCATGTTCAAGTTCCTGCACGGCCCGATCTTCGCCAACGTGGTGCTGGCGGATGAGATCAACCGCACCCCGCCCAAGACGCAGGCCGCGCTGCTCGAAGCCATGCAAGAGCGACAAGTGACGATCGGCGGCAACCGGCATCGGCTGCCCGATCCGTTCTTCGTGCTGGCCACGCAGAACCCCATCGAGCAGGAAGGCACCTACCCGCTGCCTGAAGCCCAGCAAGACCGCTTCATGTTCAACATCCAGGTGAACTACCCGGATGAAGACGAAGAGTTCAAGATCGTCGAGCAGACGACCAGCACGCACACCCCGCAGCTGGACCGCGTGCTGTCGGCCACGGACATCCAGGAGATGCAGGACATCGTCCGCAACGTGCCGGTCGCGCCCTACGTCATCCGCTACGCGATGAAGTTCACCCGCCTGACGCGCAAGAACGCCGGCGTGGACGTGCCGCAGTTCGTCAAGGACTACGTCACCTGGGGCGCGGGGCCGCGTGCCTCGCAGTACCTGGTGCTGGGCGCCAAGGCCCGCGCCGTGCTGCACGGTCGCTATTACGTTTCGACGGAGGACATTCGCGCCGTGGCGGCCCCGGTCTTGCGTCACCGCATCATCACGAACTTCAACGCCGAGGCGGAAGGCATCAAGCCCGACGACATCGTCAAGCGCCTGGCGGACCTGATCCCGCGCGACCCGGCGGAGAAGGTGGGTTGATCCCGAACCGAAGGAGAGTGCCTCGATGTCGAACAAGGAAATCGTCCTGGAAGCGGTTCGGGAACTGCCCGACGAGGCGACCTTCCCGGAAATCCTGGAACAGATCGCCATTCTGGCCGCGATTCAGGAAGGCGAAGCCGATGCGGACGCCGGGCGGGTGATTTCGCATGACGAGATGAAAAAGAGGATCGCCCAATGTATTGCGAAGTAGTTCAAAATCGCGACTGGTCATGAGCGCTGACCCGCAGGTATGGCAATGAAATCCACGGACAACGTACTGGCGAAAATGGCCTATTCCCGGCAGCAATTCAAGGACCGCGTGGAAGAGAAGGTCGGCGGCTCGCTGCTGGAGTTCTACAAGGCCGAATGTGCGACGGCGAATGGCTACACGCGCTGGGTCGAACACTGGCGCACGGAGGTTGCCCGGCTGCTGGCGGAATTGCAGGTCGTATTGCTGCACGAAATACGCGGCTTCAAGGATCGCCGCAAGGCGTTTGCCGAGGTCATGAGCTACATGGAAGGCAAGGACGCTACTTACCGCAGGATCGCGGAGAATGCCGTGACGCGAGACTTTCAGGTGAAGCGACTGAGGCAACCGACGCCCCCGGCGTCCAGGGCGACCTTCCATGAGATGATCTGGAAGGCGGCCGAAGAGGCCTTGATTGTAGATTAAAGAAATAGTGTGTCGCCGCACCTTCAGATGCGAACGCGGTTCGACGATTTCCCTATCTTGAGAAATTCAATCCATCCCCATGAGCAAAATTCTGCAAGCGTTGCCGGTCGGCCGCCAGGTGGGCATCGCGTTTTCGGGCGGGCTGGATACCAGCGCCGCCGTCCTCTGGATGCGGCAGAAGGGCGCGATCCCTTACTGCTACACCGCGCACCTCGGCCAGCCCGACGAGCCCGACTACGACGACATCCCCCGCCGGGCGCTCGAATACGGCGCGGAGAAGGCCCGCCTCGTCGATTGCCGGCAGCAGCTGGTGCGCGAGGGCTTCGCGGCGCTCCAGTGCGGGGCGTTCCATATCTGCACCGCCGGCCTGTACTACTTCAACACCACGCCGCTGGGCCGAGCCGTCACCGGCACCATGCTCGTCGGCGCGATGAAGGAGGACGATGTCCACGTCTGGGGCGACGGCAGCACGCACAAGGGCAACGACATCGAGCGCTTCTACCGCTACGGGCTGATGGTCAACCCGCACCTGCAAATCTACAAGCCCTGGCTCGATCCGCAGTTCGTCAAGGAACTGGGCGGTCGGCGCGAGATGTCGGAATTGCTCGAACGGGCCGGCCTGAAATACCGTATGAGCAAGGAGAAGGCGTACTCGACCGATTCAAACATCTGGGGCGCGACGCACGAAGCCAAGGAGTTGGAATTTCTCGACAAGGGCATCAAGATCGTCGAGCCGATCATGGGCGTCGCCTACTGGCGTGAAGACGTTGTCGTCAAGCCCGAGACCGTGACCATCGGCTTCCACGAAGGCACGCCGATTGCGCTCAACGGCAAGACCTATGACGACGCCGTGGAACTGGTCCTCGAAGCCAACCGCATCGGCGGCCGGCACGGGCTGGGCATGTCGGACCAGATCGAAAACCGCATCATCGAGGCCAAGAGCCGGGGCATCTACGAAGCGCCGGGCATGGCGCTGCTGTTCATTGCCTACGAACGCCTGATTACCGGCATCCACAACGAAGGCACCATCGAGCAGTACCGCGACCAGGGCCGCCGCCTGGGCCGCCTGCTCTACGAGGGCCGCTGGTTCGATCCGCAATCCCTGATGCTGCGGGAATCGCTCCAGCGCTGGGTGGCCCGGCCGGTGACCGGCGATGTGGTGCTCGAACTGCGCCGCGGCAACGACTGGTCGCTGCTCGATACGCGCAGCCCGAACCTGACCTATGACCCGGAACGGCTGACGATGGAGCGCGGCCAGGCGGAGTTCTCACCGCAGGACCGCATCGGTCAGCTGACCATGCGCAACCTCGACATCACCGACAGCCGGGACAAGCTGATGGTCTACGTCCAGAGCGGCCTGCTCGCCCCAACTGCCTTTGAAGGCATGCGGCTTCTGGACGACGCCTCGAAGGACAAGCCCGCATCCCAGGATTGACCGCAGGAGACCGACCATGTCCACGACCGCTTCTT
>JAEUIF010000884.1 GCA_016795185.1 Planctomycetia bacterium
TGGCACGTCCCTCGGTACTCCGAGGGCGTGGTGGAGCGATTCGCACGCCCTCGGAGTACCGAGGGACGTGCCACCCAGCATTCGTTCGGCAACATCTCCCTTCACGATGCACTGGCTCCGCCACTGCTCCGGATGGCGAAGTGGCGGAGCCAGAGATTCGTTGCAACCGCCCGCGCGCACGGATACTCTCGGCAGCTGGCCTTGCCGACCTGCCTTGCGGAGACCTGCCGTGAAATACCTCATCCTGGCGCTGACCTTCTTCCTGTCCGTCGCGGTCGGTCGGGCCGACGACTGGCCGCAGTTGCAGGGCGACGCGCTGCGTTCCGGCAACGCCGCCAGCGCGACCCTGAAAACGCCGCTTGGCCTGGCGGGCGCGGTGCCGTTGACCGACGGCATCTACGCCGCGCCCGTGGTCGCCGGCGGCACGGTCTATGCCATCGATGGTTCGGGCGTGGTGTTCGCCATCGACGCCCAGACACTTCAGGTCCGCTGGCGCTTCGCCACGCGCGGCGGGCCGGGCAACTGCAACAACGTCGCCGCGCCGGCGGTGGTCGGCAAGTACCTGCACGTCGGCACCACGGCGGGGCTCTACTACGTCCTCGACCGCGATACCGGCAAGGTGGTGCGCGAGATCGATTGCCAGGAGCCGATCCTGTCATCGCCGGCCGCCGGGGCTGACCGCGTCTACTTCGCCACGCTCGGCGCGCGGGTGTATGCCGTGAAGCCGGATGGCGAGCTGGCCTGGACCTGGGACTTCGTGAAGGAGGTCATCAAGTTCGAGGGCAACCGCTGGAGCGGTGAGGACTGGCTGAAGGAACGCCCGAAGCGCGTCACCTGGCGCGACCATTTCGTCTGCTCGCGCGACCTGTGCCTGGTCGGCAAGACCGTGGTCGTGCCGGCGGGCGGACGCACCGTCTTCCTGGAAGACGGCGGCGCTGCACCCCAGTTGCGTGCCCAGGGGATCATCCCGTCCTACGACGGTTCCGAGTACCCTGCTACGTTTGGCCAGAGCGCCGACGCGGCGGGCAACATCTACGTGCAATGGCACCGCCGCGACAACGCCGGCCGCGTCGAAATCCTGCGCCTGGCCGACGGCAAGGTGCAGACCGACTTCGTGCCGGGCACGGAAACCGCCATCCACCTGCCCGGCCTGCTGAGCTTCGCATCCGTGAGCGTGCGCGACAAGGATGTGTACCGGGTGAAGCCCGAGCAGGGCTCCGGCCTGTGCCGGCACCGCGCCGGCCAGAAGAAGCCGGAAGTGCTGTGCGAGGCGGCGTCGATCTGCCCGCCGGTGCTGACGCGCGACCATGTCGTCTACGGCGGGCTGGACGGCAAGCTGTACGTCGTGCCGCTGGCTGGCGGTGAGCCGTGGTCGTTCGCCACCGCGTTCGGCGCGCCCATTACCGCACCCGTAGCAGTGAGCGGCGGCAAGCTCTTCGTGCCCGGCGAGGACGGTTACCTCTACGTGCTGTCGCCCGACGGCAAGGCGGCGCTGCCGGAGAAAGACCTGGAGATCGCGAAAGTTCGCAGTCCGCTCACGGGGCCGTTCGCCGACGCCAAGTTCGACTGGTACACGAACTACGGCGACTTCGCCGGCACGAACGCCAACGCGCAGGGCTTGCAGCCGCCGCTGCGGATGCGCTGGGCGCGCCGGCTGGAAGGCACGGTCAAGCACTTGCCGGTCTGCGGCGGCGGCCGGCTGTACACGCACACGGCGGAAGGGCAGATCATTGCCGTCGAGCAGGACACCGGCCGGCTGCTCTGGCGGCGCTACTTCCCCGACGTGTACCTGTCGTTCACCTCGCCGCTTTACGTCAACGGCAAGCTGATCGTACCGCAGGCGGGCCTCAAGCAATCGCTGATGCGCTGCCTGGATGCCGCCACCGGCAAGCTGCTCTGGCAGGCCCAGTTCACCGGCTCGCCCAGCTGGAGCCGGCAGTTCCCGCCGGTGGTGCACGGCAACCTGGCGATCTACGCTTCCGGTTCCGGGCAGTACTCCTTCCAGGGCACGGAGAAGCCATTCACGTTCAAGGGCACGCCCGACAAGACCGCGGACGGCAAGGAAACGATGGCCTGGATCTATTCCAACGACAATCCGTTCTATCCGAAGGACAACCGCCCGCTGCTCTGGGCCTGGGACCTGGACACCGGCAAGGTGGTCTGGAGAAAGGACTTTTCCGAGTACGGGCGCGGCGGCAACGATTGCGGCATCTGCCTGCTGGACGGCAAGCTGTTCTATTCGACGTTCTTCGGCTACGCCGCGAGCCAGCGCGCCGCGCGCGGCTTGCCGACGGACAACAGCGGGCTGACCGCCTGCCTGGACCCGAAGACCGGCGACGTGATCTGGAAGACGACCAAATACTTCGTCACCGCGAAGTGTACGCTGTCGGCGCGCGACGGCCGGCTGTACCTGGGCGGCAACAACCCGGCGCGGGAAGACACCAAGGACCGCTTCGTATGGTGCCTGGACGCGAAGGACGGTGCGCTCGTCTGGCAATCCGAGCCGATCACCTCGGCGCTGAACGTGGTCACGGTGGGTGAGCGCTTCATCTTCTCCAATGCCCTGCGCGGCCGGGGCAACGTCTTCGACCGCCAGACGGGCAAGGTGGTGGGCGGGGTGGACCACAACTACGCCTGCTGCCGATTTACCATGTCCGGCTCGTATGTGCTCGGAGCCAACATGGACATGATCGACCTGGCGCGCGACGGCAAGCTGGTCTCGACCGGCCCGGCGATCGATTCGCGCGAATGCCTGGGAGCGGTGGTGTCGAACGGCAGAATCTTCTACACCTCGCAGGCCAGCGGCTTCGTGGTGTCGCAGAGTTTTGGCGAGGAAGCGAAGAAATTGCCGGCGGTCTGGGAGCGGCCGTAAGGCGATAGAGTGCCTGCGCGGAGTGACATGCCGGTGCCGTTCTTTACCGCGAAGTCTTGGTGCGAATCGAAGTGCTGTTTCCGTTCCTTACCGCGAAGCGGTTGTACTCCACAGCCCAGGGTCGCGCAGCGCACCCTGGGATCGCAGCGAACAGAGTTCGTATACCCCGAAGGGGTTGGACAAGGCAGGCCACCATGATTTGTACAACCGCTTCGCGGTAGCCGGAAACACTATGGCCTGATACCCCAGGGTGCGCTGCGCGACCCTGGGCTGTGGAGTACAACCGCTTCGCGGTAAGGACGGCCTGCGGTAGACGAATCGTGCAGGGGGCAGACACGAGCGCCCCTGTGATCGGAGCCAACCATGCGAAACTTCCGCTTCGGCCTGTGCTTCCTCCTCGCCGCCTCGACCGCGCACGCGCAGGAGCCCGAAAACTGGACCGAGTTCCTGGGGCCGCGACGCAATGGCATCGCGCGCACGACCGGCCTGAACACCGACTGGAAGGCCAAGCGGCCCGCCGTGCTGTGGTCCGCGCCGCTGGGCGAAGGCTATGGCTCGATGTCGCTGTTCGGCGACCGGCTGTTCACCATGCACAAGCGCGGGCAGCGGGATTTCATCGTCTGCCTCGATGCCGAAACCGGCAAGGAAGTCTGGGCCTTCGACGCGGCGGCGAGCTTTCTCGACAAGCAGAAGATCTGCGCCGGCCCGCGCTCCACACCGACCTATCACGCCGGCAAGCTCTACTGCCTGCTGGCGCGCGGCGAGTTCTACTGCCTGAACGCCGACGACGGCAAGGTGCTGTGGAAGACCAACATCATCGAAGGCACGAAGTCCCCCGAGCGCTCGGACGACTGGTACTACTGGGGCATGTCCGGCTCGCCGCTGATCGAGGGCGACCTGGTGATCGTGCAACCGGGCGGCAACCAGGGCAACTCGGTCGCCGCCTACCACAAGGACACCGGCAAGCTGGTCTGGATGGCCGGCAACGATTCGGCGGGCTACGGTTCACCCATCGTTATCCAGGCCCACGGGCAACGGGTCATCGTCTGCGCCACCGGCGAAGCGGTCCTCGGCCTGGACGCGAAGGGCACGGTGCTCTGGCGGCACCCGTTCGGCAACGGCTGCAACTGCGCGACGCCGCTCTGGGCCAACGATTCGCTCTTCGTCTCGGCGGCTTATGGTGTCGGCTCGGTGCTGCTCAAGCTGGACTTCAAGGACGGCAAATGGACCGTGCGCGAGCAGTGGTCCACGAAGCAGTTCCAGAACGAATTCGGCACCAGCATCGCGCTCGACGGTGTCCTCTACGGCTGCCACGGCGAGCGCCGCGCCGCGCAACTCCGCTGCATCGACCTGGAAACCGGCAAGGAGAAATGGAGCGACCGCAAGCCCGGCAAGTGCGCGCTGCTCGCTTACGAAGGCCACCTGATCTGCATCAGCGAATCCGGCGTGGTCCGCCTGCTGGAAGCGACGCCGCAGGCTTTCAAGGTCAAAGCAGAACTAACCGACGTCCTCACCGACACCGCCTGGCCGCCGCCGGCCCTCCATCGCGGCCGGCTCTACCTGCGCGACGACAAGAAACTCGTCTGCGTGGATTTGCGGCGGTGAGGGCTCGCCGGATGCCGGCGGTTCGGGACGGCGAAGTGCAGTCGTTTGACGTGTCAGGCCGTTTTTTGGGTGCGCCTGCGTTGCTGCCCAGCTAGCAGATAAAGATCCGAAGGTAAGCATCCCGCTTGGCGGCCTCTCGGTACGCCGCTTTGAGCAAGCCGAAGAAGGCTATATACTCCGGGTGTTCTCGCTTCCGGCGGGCGAAACCGAGCGTCTTTAGCGCGGCGATCAAGTCCGCGTCGGAGATGCCCGCCAGCGCTACGTCAATGCGGCGGACCAACCCCGGCGTGACAAACGCATCATAGGCGTCCCAATCGTCCTCGAACTCCTCCAGGGTCGGCCGGTCGCCTCGCAGTGCCAAACTGAGTGGCTTGGGCATACCCCGCAACGCCAACTCCAGCGGCGTCCACCCTTTGTTAAGGGCGAACTCCGCGAGCGGCGTTGGGCTCACTCTCGGATACTTGCGAAAGTCGCCGCGAGAGATCACGGTCAGATTGGCATTCAGCCCCACTTTGAAAACCTCCGGTGATCGCACGATCAAGCTTTGTAGCGACGGCTGCGCTGAGCGGGCCGGGTGGCACGGCCCTCGGTATTCCGAGGGCGTGCGGAACCCTGAGACCGCTTCACCCCCGGCAGGTAGCCCGTCGCTCGCACGCCCTCGGAATACCGAGGGACGTGCCACCCGAGGTATTTGCCGGTCGATGGATACTCTTGGCCGGCGCACGGACCCAGCTTACAATCGAAAGCGTAGCGGATGCTGCGCTAACGGCAACGGTTGGGAGATTGCCTCATGGAGACTTCTCCGCTGCGGAAATGGGTGAAGGCAGTTCCGTTCATCCCTTTCACCGTCACCATGTCGAACGGCCGGCAGGTCGCGGTGACGAGCCCGGAGATGATCATCCTCGGCCGCCGCTGGGCCACCGTGGCCTTCGTGGACGACCAGGGGTACGACCGACTGGTCGTCATCCAGCACGCCCACATCAATACCATCGACGCCTACGACCGCGTCCAATCGGCTCCCCCGCCGGAGTAGGCGCGGCAGCCGCTTCCAGTCGTCAAACGGCAGCTTCACAAGCTGCGTCAGTGTTTCAGGGACGGTCGGATCTGAGTCCCGGAGGGGCGGAAGCGTGGTAGCCCACGGCGCGAGCCGTGGGTCAGTAAGGCATCGTTCCACACCAGCCCCGGAGGGGCGGCAGAGCTGTCCTCTGTCGCCCCTCCGGGGCTGGTGGATTGTGATGCTCGGGTTCCCACGGCTTGCGCCGTGGGCTACCACGCTGCCGCCCCTCCGGGGCTCAGACAGCCCACATCTTCCTACCGCACCCTGTTGTGCCAGTCGAGTTCTCCCGGCAGTTCCTCGCTGGCGTATTCCAGATGAATGACCCGGCGGTGCCCGGCTGCCTCGGCGGCGGCCGATGCGTGGAGCGTCAGGGGACTCATGACGACGACTCCGCCCGCGCGGACGAGGCAAGCGACTTCCGGCACGCGCGCTTTCCACTCGGCCAGGTCATCGTCGAGCCAGCCGTGCCGGTGCGAGCCGGGCAGCACGCGCAGCGGACCATTCGTGCCGTCGCAGTCGTCCAGGTGGATGCGCACCGCCACCATGCGGCCGAGCACCTCGACGGGCGGCTGGACCTGCCAGACGCCCGCCTTGTTCGACCAGCCCGTGAAACCTGGCAACTCGACGCGCCGCTGGACAGCGATCACGTTGTCCTGGTGCCAGTACAGCGACCAGTTCGCCCCCGGCAGCTTGTCGAAGAACACGGCACGCACCGCGAACGCTGCCTCACCCAAAATAGGAGTGACGAAGCTGCGGATGCGTGCATCGCATGCGAGGTCGCGCACCTCGGGACAAATCTCCAGGAGATTACGCACCCCGTAGACGCCTTGCCGGCGCTTGACTTCCTTTCCAGCAGGTAGACTGGCAATCGCCCGCCGCAGGTGCTCGACATCGGTCTCGGCCAGCACGTCTTCCGCGATGCCATACCCGGCCTCGGCGAAATGTCGAGCGTATGACGTGCCTGGCGGATCGGCGGTGCTCGCGCTCACGGACTCCCTCCCTACTAGCGATGCCCCCTGGCCAAACACGGATATTCAGCGCAATGGGTGGCACGTCCCTCGGTACGCCGAGGGCGTGCGAGCGATGTGCCACCCGTCGGCTGTGAAGGCTATATGGGGTGCCGCACGCCCTCGGCGTACCGAGGGACGTGCCACCCTCACCTACCCCTTCAACCGGCGTCCTCGACGGTAATCCGCAGCAGACGGCAGGTGTCCTCGTAGCTCGCTTCCAGGTCCAGGGGCACGCTGCGGTCGGCCGATAGCCAGAGCGGCAGCGTCGGCAATGGTTGACCGATGGCCAGGGGATACGGCCAGGTTTGCAAGCGCGTGCGTTGCGCGGGCTTCTGAAACCGCAGCGCGGCGGCATAAGTCGGCGACGGCTCATCCCCGAACGTGGGGTCGTGCTGCCCGATCCAGTCGAGCAACTCGACGTAGAGATTGAACCGGCGGACCGTCACCAGGTCCACCAGGGCGAGGCCGACTCCCTGACGCAGCAGGGCAGCGCACTTCGTCACCAGCGCCCGCCGCGCTTCCGGCCGGTCCTTGTTCGCCGGGCTGACCAGTTCGACCGCAGCCACCAACCGGCGATCGCGTTCCTGGTCGAAGACGAGCACTGCGTACTCGTACTGATCGGGCCAATCGGCCTCGACATCCAGCAACGGCCGGGTCGCCGTGGCCAGGCCCCCACCGTCTCCTACAGCTGCGGTCCGTGTCTGGTCGCGCTCGAACATGGTCGCGAGGTAAACGCGCGGTTCGGCGGTATAGCCGGCGGGCAAGAGCGGACTCAGGCGCTGCACGATCATGGCGGGCCATTGACCGTGAAACCCTTCCCAGGAGGCAAGCTTCGACACCGGAGGCCGGAAATGGTCGCGGAGCGGCATGGCTGTTCTCCTGCCGTGCATTATCCAGGCGAGTCGGTGGTAGCGAAATGCTCAGCCTGGCTCGCTCACAACTCTTGCCGATCCACGGCTTGCAATATGCGTTCGATCTCGGCGACCAGCGTCAGTCTGTCGCGGGTCTGGAACTCGTGCAACAATGGACCGCGAAAGTCCCCCTCATGGACCACCAGCTTGTACCGGCCCGTCTCCAGGTCCCCATCGGGATACCAGCCCACGTCGAGCAACCGGTTGTGCCGCGCGTGGTGCAATTGAAGCATATCCTGTTTGAACAGAAAGTAGCGTTCGTCTCCTGGCAACAGTTCAGGCAGCGGATCGATCTCGTGCAGGCCGTTATTGTACTCCACCAGCCAGCCGGTCGGGATACGCAACGGTTGGAGCGGCACCGCCACCGGGGGAGAGGGCACCAGGCGGACCTCGTGGGCATCGCGCTCGACGAGTGCGTTGCGAACCTGCTCCACCTCGACGGTTGCCCAGTCCTGGCACCAGGCGCACCAGAAACGATCACCGTGAGTGGTCAGGTCACCGGAGCGGCGGCACTTGCCGCAACGGACCACTGTGACGACAGCATCAGTCATGGCATCGACTCACACGGTCGGGTGGCCGTCCCGCGATAGGCCGAGCGCATGCGAGCAACTTGCCATTCTTAGGTTGTGAAGTCCATTCGGGGTGCCGCGCCTTCGGCGTATCGCGGGACGTGCCATCCGGCGTCTGCCCGGACTACTGGTTCAAAACAAGCTTCACACGGTGGCGGGATCCACCGCGACAATTCCAGGCCCAAACGCCGCCATGCCGGTAAAGTGCCCGACGTTGAAGGTCAGAACACGTCGTACCGCGTGGACGTGACAGACTGCCACCAGCCGAGCATCATGAACCCGCTTGCCGATAATTCCCAGCGCACCCACCAGGGCCTTCCACTTCGGATAGATGTCGGGCGTTTCGGCGAGGAGTGGAAACTTTCCTTCAAAAACCGTCGCCTTCGCCTCCGCATCCACGGCTGACAATCCCAGGCCATTGACCGCCTTGGGGCGGGTAGCCAGGTTGCGAAACTCTATCAAGTTCTGCGCGGTGATGTGCAACACTTCACCGCGCTGATGCAACTCCAGCACGGCCTGGACGGCAACCGCATGCTGGGCGTCGGCTGTGTTGGCCAGGCGAGCCAGGATGCTGGTATCGACCAGATGCGACATCACTCATACAGCCCTTCGCTGCTGACCGCTTCATTGGACAGTGACACGCCGCAGTCGCTCGCCGCCGCGAGCAGGCCCCGCTCCCACTCGTCGCGTGGTTGGAGTCGCAAGGCAGGGGCAAGAAATCGCTCGCGCAAAGCGTTCACGGCCAGCGTTTCCGGGGCAACACCCTGCTGGCGGGCGAGGTCGTTCAAGGCCGCTTCCAGATCAGGCCCCACCGTGATTACCATGACGGTTTCTCCCGTGCTTCCGCATCATCAGCGATGTCTTCATTCTCCCGAATCACCTGCTCGATCTCGCTCCGATGGCGGGGGGCGTAGGACCACGCCTGGACGAAGTGGGCGGCGCGCAACGTCGGATAGCTTCGCAGGATGTCGATCTCCGAAAACCCCAGTTGCCGCATGTGCTCGACGGCCCAGACGGGAATGCGCGTGCGGATCAAGCGCGCCGCGTCCCCGCAAACGCCGGGAGTCGCCACGATCGAGGGATAATCCTCGGCATGCTGCCGCTGCAACCAGCGATAGAGGAACGGCTGGAACGACAGCATGTCCTCGGAGAGCGCGAACGCGAGTTGCTCGTGTTCGACGGGGGCCTTTTCGGCGATCTGCTTGAAGAGTTGTTGGAGCGGCGGCATGGCTGCAACCTGGGCCTTGGAGCTTGCATTGATTGTACCATTCTGCCCTGGGGGGGTGGAACGCTGTCGAACGCCAGCGCTCGGCCGCTCAGCGTTTCAAGGATAGGAAGGATCGTCGTTGGACTGGGAAAAACTGGTGAGGGTTCCGCCCGGCCCACTCCGCTTGGCCAGTTGTTGATCGTACCAGTCGGCGAAATAGCACGCTGGCGCGTCGTTGCGGCACTCGGCGAACTGCTCCGGCGTGAATCGCCGGAACAGCAGCTTGAGGGTGAATCCACCTTGTAGTACGCCGCCGGCCACGAAGAACCAGTCACTGACTCGGTCGAGCGTGAACGGCACCCGGTCTCCGCAGGTCAACCCGCGGACCCACCCAGGGTCGTTGCACAGCGTCCCGACCATACCGTTCGGATCAAACGCCACCTCGTTGACCCACATGTGCTCTCCCGCCGCCGGATTCTGTTGGCTGGGAAAGAACACCTTGACTCCACAGTCCTCGACAACCGGCAAGGTACGAGAGAGGGCATCGCGATACTGGTCGAACGTCCGCTGCGACTCCCGAACCGCAGCGGCCATCTCGGCGTCCGAACCATCAAGCCACAGGATGTTCGGAGTGTACACCGTCGGCTGGTCCGCATCCGCCATTGCGTGCGCCCTCAGTGCCAAACAAGCGAGTCCATGACTTGCTTCCGTCCAGCATTTCGGTTTCACCGCGCGGCTGCAAGCAAAATGCTCAGCCCGTGTTTGTCGGCAGCCAGTTCCCATTTGTCTACGCTTCGCCGGGTGGCACGGCGTTAAAAGACCTTGATCTTCCCACCGGCTGCGCGCTGGGCCAACAGCTTCATGTTTGCGAAACTTGGAACAACCGTATCCGGTTCGGCCATTTCCATCCCGACGAAGGCATCCAGTTCCTGGCCTACCAGTTGCTGGGACCAGCCAGAGTAGCCCTTGGGCCATTTTCCAATCTTCACACCGTCGATCATTGCTAATCGGTCCATCACAGGCCGCACATCGACGGGAGTCGGGGGCGTGAACCCTTCGGGGTAGGCCACCCGAACAGGAGGTTTGTTGTCACGAATGGCCATTTGCGAAACGGTTGTTGTCCTGTTCTCAAACAACAGGTGAAAGCCCGCCTTCTCGCAGCGCGCACGCACCATCCGGCCGGGCTCGCTGATGCAGGCAAGAACTGCTTCGTCGGGATCGTCGTCGTCGATGAACGTGAGCACTCTCGTGCCCAGGAGGGTTGCCATTTGCAGCCCTAGTGACAGTTCGCCGATTCGCTTGCTTGGTCCATAGCCTGTGAACTGTGATTTTGGAAGCGCCTCCTTCGCAAAGGCATGAATCTCGTCAAACGCCTTGCAAAAAGAAGGAGCTGTTGCCGCTACGAGCTTTACGAATTTGGGGCTGCCCCGTGGAGCAAATTCGGCGAACGGGTCGTCGTTCTTCTCCCATTTCTTCACGTTCACACGAGTCCCGATGAACCAGACCTGCGGTTCCTTCGTCTGGAGCTGGCGGACCTGAAATGCAACCGGTTTGGGCAGGTTCCCCAGCCGTGTAAAGTCCGCTTGCTCCAAAAGCACGTGCCCTGCCGCCCGATTGCGCCACCCCATACCAGGCTCCAGTTGTACCTCGAGGCGGCCGGGTGGCACGGCCCTCGGTACTCCGAGGGCGTGCGGAACCCTGAATAGACTTCACGTCCGACGGATAGCCCGTCGCTCACACGCCCTCGGCGTACCGAGGGCCGTGCCACCCCGCCGCGTCGGCCCTTCACAGACGGATAGCATGGCCCTAGCCTTACGTGGATTCGACCGGGTGGTCGCTCGCCAGTTCGGTGAGTAACTCCTGAACCTGTTCGGCGTGCGGGCCTTTGAGCTGTACGGCGACGACATGACCGGACGAGGACCGAATGACAATCTCCTCGGCGTGTTCTCGCGCCTTGTTGCGCTTGGGGCCGGCCTCGAAGCTCGTTAGCTGGAGGATTTCCAGGAGACAGCGAATAAAGTCTTCCTGCTTTTCCAGCTGCCGGTAAGCCTTCGCCTGGCCGATCAGCCCATCGATGAGTAGGCGTCGGGCAGCCGCCACACCCTCGGCGTACGCTTTGACGGCGGCCTGGGGGTCGTCCTCCACGTTGTCGAGAAAGTGACCGAGTTCGATGGTGGCCGTTGGGGAATCTCGATCCAACTCAATCGCCCGTTGCAAGGACTGTTTGGCTTCGTCCAACTCGTACTTGGGCTCCTCTTGCAGTTGCACGAGGCTCGCTTTCAAGACGTGCAGATGCGGGTTGCCAGGCCACGTGGCGAGCAACGTCTCGACTTCCGCCAACGCCTGGTCGTAGTCCTCATCCTCCCACAGTCGGGATACGTTCGATAGTTTCTGTTTCAGCGCGCGAAGCGTGCTCATGACCGCTGCCCCTTCCCTTTGTGCTGGAGCCGCTCTGTCTGCTCGATCAGCTTTTTCATCTGACGCGCCTTCTTATCGGGCGGGTTCGCGGCAGCCAGGTCCTTGATTTCCCGGTATGTCTTCTGGCCGTAATCTCCGTGGTATGACCTGGACCTTTTCAGGCTCCCCGGAATGAGGTCATCGGCGATGTCGCTGTCCTGGGCCACGCTGTTACCCTACCATTCCGTGGTGCGCGTCCCAAGCAAGTTTCGGGCGGCGCACTCGCTGCGCGGACTGCGGCCAGCTCAAGTCTGCCAAACCGGGGTGCGGTGGTTCAAGGGCAGTCGGGCGAAACGAGCAGTTTGGCACGGAGTGGCAAAACACTGGGGTTTTAGCCACTCTGCGCCAAGAGGGAATTGGCGCGCAGTGGCAAAACATTGGGGTTTTGCCACTGCGCGCCCCAGGAAAATTTCTTGGCTCGAAGGGGTGTCAGGCCACCGCAAGGCTGGGGGAAGCGGGCTTACATCTGCACCAGGCGGAGGGCTTCCTCGATCGAATCGACGCCCATGACGACCAGCTCATCCGCCGACGGTGTGGCCAGGGCCAGGCGGATGGCTTCCAGTTCGGTGGGCAGTTCGACTACTTCGGAGGTGCGGGGGCCGGATTCGACGCCTTGGCGCAGGCAGGCGTTGAGTTCGCCGTCGCTGCGTCCGCTGTGGCCCCAGTCGCGGTAGAGGATGACGCGGTCGAAGCCCCGGCCGATGAGCAGGCCCATCTCGCGCAGGTCGGCGTCGCGGCGGTTGCAGCCGCTGAAGACCAGGCTGCGCCGTCGCTGCGGAAAGCGTTCGACCGCCGCTACGAGGGCGGCCACGGCGGATGGGTTGTGCGCGTAATCGACGATGACCGTCTGCCCGCCGCGCGCGAAGACGTTGAACCGGCCGGGCGCTTGCTCGGCGTCGCCGATGAAGGTCCGCAGGCCCTGGCGGATCGTGTCGCGCGGGATGTTGAGTGCGATCAAGGCAGCGGCGGCGGCCAGGGCGTTCTCGATCTGGAAGGCCACCGCGCCGCCGTGCGTCAGGGGGATGTCGGCCAACGGCAGCAGGGATTCCGCGTCGGGGCCGTCGGTCAGCACCAGGTGGCCGTCCCTCACCGTCGCGCTGCGCCCGCCGTAGTGGGCGTGGGCCACCAGCAGCGGGTGTACCGGGTCCAGGGCGAAGAAGCTCACCCGGCCCGGGCAGTGCGGAGCCATCGCGGCGACCAGCGGATCGGCGGCATTGAGCACGGCGGTGCCGTGCGGCGCGACGCTCTTGACCAGCGTGCATTTCACCCGCGCCAGCTCTTCGAGCGTCTCGATGCCGCGCAGGCCGAGGTGGTCGCCCTTGCCGAGGTTGGTGACGACCGCCACGTCGCAGTGGTCGAAGCCCAACCCTTCGCGGAGGATGCCGCCGCGCGCCGTTTCCAGCACGGCCAGCTCGACCATCCGGTTCATCAGCACGGTGCGGGCGCTATGCGGGCCGCTGCAATCGCGCGTCTCGGTGCGCCGGCCGTTGAGGTAGATGCCATCGGTGCAGGTCATGCCCACGAAGCGGCCGGTCTGCCGCAGCACGTGGGCGAGCAGCCGCGTGGTCGTGGTCTTGCCGTTGACGCCGGTGACGGCAATCACCGGGATGCGGCCCGTCTGCCCCGGCGGGAAGAGGTTCTCGACGATGGCCTCGCCGACGGGCCGCGACTTGCCGGCCGACGGTTCCAGGTGCATGCGCAGGCCGGGGCCGGCGTTGACCTCGACGATCGCGCCCTTTTGGTCTTCCAACGGCTGGCCGATGTCCTCGACGACGATATCGACGCCGGCGATGTCCAGCCCCACGGCCCGCGCGGCATCCACGGCCCGCAGCGCGACGCGCGGATGAATCGCGTCGGTCACATCCGTGGCGGTGCCGCCGGTGCTCAGGTTGGCGTTGCGGCGGATCAGCACGCGCGTGCCGGCCGGCGGCACGGAAGTCGGCGTGCAGCCCTGCTCGGCGAGCACAGCGCTGGCGATGGCATCAATCTTGATGTGGCTCAGCACGGTGGCATGGCCGTCGCTGCGCCGCGGGTCGCGGTTGACCTCGGCGATGAGCTGCTCAATGGTGGACCGGCCGTCGCCGATGACGTGAGCTGGTTCGCGCAGGGCGGCGGCGATGACCCGTTCGCCGACGACCAGCACGCGATGATCGCGGCCGGGCACGAACTGCTCGACGACGATGCCCGTCCCTTCCTGGCAGGCGGCGGCATAGGCTTGCAGCACTTGCTCGCGCGTGGTCAGGTTGGTGGCTACCCCGCGCCCCTGGTTGCCGAACTGCGGCTTGACGACCACCGGCGGGCCGATCTCCTCGGCCGCGCGCCAGGCGTCTTCGGCGTCGGCGACGGGCCGGCCATAGGGCACCGGCACACCGATCGCCTGCGCCAGATTGCGCGTCAGGTGCTTGTCCTGGGCGATGACTTCGCCGAGCACGTGGGTGGCGTCGGTTTCGGCCGTCCAGATGCGGCGCTGGTTGCAGCCCTGGCCGAGTTGCACCAGGCTGCCGTCGTTGAGGCGGTGTGTCGGGATGCCGCGACGCTGGGCCGCGCGGACGATGGCGGCGGTGCTCGGTCCCAGACGGACTTCGTGGGCCAAGTCACGCAGGGCCGTCAGGCGGGCGGCGGCGTCGAACGGTGTATCACCGTGGGCGGCCAGCACCAGGTCGCGGGCCGCTTCCAGGGCAGCGCGGGCCAGGGCTTCCTCGTCGTAGGCGAAGATGACCCGGTAGAAGCCCGGCTCGTGCGTGTGCTGCACCTGGCCGAAGGTCGCCTCGCTGCCAACCTGCTGCTGAAGCGCGATGACGGCATGCTGCAACAGGTCAGCCAGGGTGGCGTGGGCGTCGAGCACGCCGGACCAGGCGGGGAAGCGCTGGCGCAGCCGGTCGAGAAAGCCGGCGTCCTGCGCCGGGCGGAAAGCGTCGAGCGCGCCGAGGACCGTTTCGGCCTCGACGACCGGAAACGGCGCCCAGAAGTTCGGGCCGCGCAGGGTCCAGATCCGGCGAAATTCCATCACGGCCTCCCCGGCCCAGATGCGGCGGGAGTTGGTTCGCGCATTCCGCCGTGGTTAGAATCCAAGGTTGGCTGCTTGCAGCAGTTTGCGGACGGGGTAGCGAGCCGAACTGCCCTGGCCAGCGTCTCTCTTTCGTGAATAGCTGTCAGCTATCAGCTAAAAGCTGTCAGTAATGGATTGTATTTTCTTGCTGGAACGCGCTCACTCGCCAGCAGAGGCCAGCAAGTGCCTGCGAATCCTGCAAAGTTCCGTAGGGTCCGCTGTGCGGACCAGTGAACCAAGTTTAGCAAGGTTCAATGGTCCGCACAGCGGACCCTACAAGATTGTTCCGGCTAGCTCTACTTCACCGCCGCCGCCAGTTCCATCCCCGCCGGCACCACGGGCGGGACGACCACGTCCGGCGCGTCCTGCTCGCGCAAGTACTCCGCGACGTAGATGCCGTAGCGTTCCCGCAGGTGTCCCGGCAGCGACTTGTAGCCCGCCACCACGCCCCGGCAGCTGGCCCGATGGCACTGGCACGGGCCCTTCATGTATTCGATCTCGTACTCGAAGGTGTCGTAGTCGAGCGTCAGCTCCTCGCCGGCGGCGATGGGCCGCAGGGCGTGCAACTCGACCTCGTCGCAGCCGGTGCGGATGAGCAGGCCGCAGTTCGGCTCGCAGGAGTGGTTCATGTAACGCAGCGGCGAGGGCGGCAGCATGTGGATGTCCGCCTCGACCTGGATGGTGTACTTCGAGCGGACGGTCGTCCGCGGCCCGCGCACCTTCAGGATGACCTCGCCGGAGTCGAAGGCCCGGCCGGCGTGCGCCGCGCGGCCGAGGTGGCTGTCGTTGAGCGTGACAGCCGCCGATGGCCCGACTTCCGTGGGACCGGCCAGGGCCTCGGTCAGCGAAATCTCGCGCGCCCCGGCCTGCACCAGCGTGCGCAAGAACTCGACGGCGTCGTCGATGATGTCCGGCTGGATCACCAGCAGTTCGCCCGGCCGCGCCAGCGACAGGGCCTTCTCGATGGCCTTCATGCCGCCGCGCACGTCGTGGATGTCGCGGGTGCGCGGCCCCTGCGCCAGCCCCTGGCGGAAGAGGCCAAAAATTTCGCCTTCGACCCGGCCGCGCATGTAGGTGTCTTCGTACAGCACCACGCGGTCGAAGAAGCTGCCCAATTGCTCGCCCTGCTGGACCATGTCGGCGTTGCGGCGGTCGCCCGACGCGGAGTAGACGATCGAGCGCCACGGATGCGGGAACTGTTCGAGCGCTTCGATCAGTCGTTCCAGCGCGGAAACGTTGTGGCCGTAGTCGAGCACGACCGTCACGCCCTTGACGTCCAGCAGGTTGAAGCGGGCCGGCACATTGTCCAGGCCGGGGACGAAGGTCCGCAGGCCAGCGGCGATGGCCTCGACCGGCACACCCTGCGCCCAGGCGGCAGCCGCCGCGGCCAGCGCGTTCTCAACGTGGAAGCCCACCCGGCCGCCGTGCGTCAGCGGCACTTGCTCCAGCGGCAGCAGCACGATTTCGCGCTCGCCCTCGCAGAGCACCACGCAGTTATCGTGCGCGACGACGGCGCGGCCGCCCGCCGCGCGGTGGGCGGCGATGGCGGGCAGTCCGGCGTCCCGGCCAAAGTAGACCACCGCACCCTTGCACCAGCGGGCCATATCCACGACCAGCGGATCGGCGGCGTTGAGCACCGCGGCGCCGGTCGGCGCGACGCTCGCGACAATGGTGCTTTTCACCCAGGCCAGCTGTTCGGGCGATTCGATGTCGAAGATGCCGAGATGGTCGCCCGCGCCGATGTTGGTCATCACCGCCACGTCGCAGCGGTCGAAGCCGAGCCCTTCGCGGAGGATGCCGCCGCGCGCCGTTTCCAGCACCGCCGCCTGCACGGCGGGGTGTTGCAGGACGGTGCGGGCGCTCTTCGGGCCGCTGCAATCGCCCTCGACGATGCGCTCCGTGCCCACGTAGATGCCTTCGGTGCAGGCCATGCCCACCGGCCGGTGGACCTGGCTCATGATGTGCGCGATCAGACGAGTCGTGGTGGTCTTGCCGTTGACGCCCGTGACGGCAATAACTGGAATCCGCCCCTTGTTGCCGCTCGGGTACAGGTGATCGACGACGGCCTCGCAGACTCGCCGACCCGCCAGGTGAATTTCCAGGTCGGGGTTCGCCCAGACGGTCTGCACCACGCCTTGCTGCGCTTCGAGCGGCTGACGCAGGTCGGCGGCGATGACATCGACGCCCGCGACATCCAGTCCCACGGCGCGCACGGCTTCGACGACGCGGACGGCCAGTTCGGGGTGCAGGGCGTCGGTCACATCCACGGCGCGACGGTTATCGCCCGTGCCTTCCCAGCGGACAGCAGCGGCGACGCGGTTGCCGACGACCAGCACGCGATGTTCGTTGCCCGCGACGAATTGCTCAACCAGCACCGACCAGTTCTCGGCGGTGGCGCGGGCGTAAGCGGCTTCCAGGGCTTCACGGGTGTGCAAAGCTCCCGTCGCGCAGCCTCGGCCGCTGGCGTAGCGTGGACGCAGTAAGACCGGCAGCCCCAGTTCCTGCGCCGCCGTCCAGGCTTCCTCGGCGCTGTACACCGGCTGACCCGCCGGCACGGGCACGCCTGCTGGTTGCAACAGTTTGCGCACCAGTTCGCGGTCGTAAGCGATCGAAGCGGCGACGGCGCTGGTGCGGCCGGTCTGTCCGCCCTGCACCCGGCACTGGCGCGCGCCGTAGCCGAGTTGAATCAGGCCGCTCGGATCGAGCAGGCGAGCTGGCACGCCGCGAGCTTGCGCCGCATCGAGCCAGGCCTGCGCCACGCGCGACGGCCCGGCTTGCTGGGCGACTTGCCGCAGCCGCGTCAGCGCGGCGGGTACGTCAAAGGGTTGATCGGTAACGGCGGCCAGGCAGAGTTCGCGGGCGGCGTCTAGGGCCGCGCGGGCCAGGTCCTCGTTGCCATACTCGATCGCGACGCGATAGACACCGTCGGTATGCGTCTGGCGCGTCCGGCCGAAGCCGACCGGCGTGCCCGCCAGGCTTTGCAGTTCCAGGGCGACGTGCTCCAGGATGTGCGCCAGATAAGTGCCGCGGCGCAGGCGCTCGAAGAAGCCGCCGCGCTCGCCGACGCTGCACCGGTGTTCGACCAGCGACGGCAGCCAGCCTTGCAGACGGTCGTTGAAGCCGGGCACCTCCGAGGACGCCGTGTCCTTCCACTGGGCCAGGTCCACCCAGGCTTCGAGAACCGGAAAGTTGGCCCAAACGTTGGGACCGCGCAAAGCCAGGACGCGAATGAATTCCATAGGGGGTGTTGATCCGTTTGCTCAGGCGAGGGGTTGATGCGGCCATCGAGCCGCAACATTGTTCACAGACAGTAGCGCTTTGTACAGTGGCTCCCAGTATTTCGAGGGACCAAGTATAGGTCCGACCAAACGCAAAACAGTCAAAGATTGCACAGCCTGTGCCATTGGCCGCGCCGCTATGGATTCCAGGAGAAAAATCTGGTCGACCGGCACGCCGTCGACTGCCAGGCTCGCGCGCGCCGACGACCGCCGGCCTGGTCGCGAAGCACCCGACCGACACGGACAGCGGGGGCGACTCGTGGAAACGCCGTTGGGGTTGGGGGCGGGAGGCGAGTGTCACCCGATGCCAGCGCGGCCATCGGCGGGCGCGCTGGGCTCGTGGATCGCTTGGCTGTACCGTTGCCGTTCACTGTATTGGTTTTAGAAGGACACGCCGGAGCGTCAAGCACTGGCAGCCCCGGCCTCGGAAGCACACTGTCGAAGGGACGCCTACGATTGGACGGCGCGATCCGGTTCGGTATTCGGTGATTACCTGAGTTTGCATGCAGAAGTAAAGGGACGGGATGCTTTCGGGTGCCCTGTTTGTGCGCTCTGGGTGGCACGTCCCTCGGTATTCCGAGGGCGTGCGGAACCCTGAAGCGATTTCATCACCGGCGGATAGCACATGCCTCGCACGCCCTCGGATTACCGAGGGACGTGCCACCCAGCCACAACCTGCTGGCTCGTCCGAGGAATTTGTGTGCGCACGATGAATGCGCCTCCGCGACGCTCCGTCCAACCAATAAGATAGCCGCTGCCGCTGGACAATCGCGCGCCGCTTCGGCCAAGGAACCATCTCATTTTGGCAGGCAAGCCAACCACCGATCCCTGGTCGTCGTTGCCCGGACACTGGACCGCCGCGCTGCAAGGCCGGCTTCAGACCGGCGAGCGGCTGCTTGCCTGGTTCGAGCCCGACCTCGATCACCGACTGCACTTCTCCCAGCACCTGGTCGCCCTGACCGACCGTCGCTTCCTCGGCCTGGACGGCGCGGCCGAACCGCCCCGCGAATGGCTGCTCGATCCCGCCCAGGTGCTGCGCAGCGCCGAGCAGTCCGGCCTGGGTACGCTCGAACTATCCGACCCGAATGGGCAGCTTTCGACGTGGCGCTATACTGCCGCACGACACGCCGCGGCGCGGGCGCTGGTGCAGTGCTGGGACAGCATGCGCGGCGCGGCGACCGAAGCGGCGCAGTCCGTCTGCCCCAGTTGCGGCGCCATCATGCCGGCGGAGAACGAACGCTGCGCCGCCTGCACCGCCGCCGCCCAGCACGACGACCAGTCGCTGCGCTCGCTTTATCGGCTGCTGGCCTTCGCGCGACCGCGCGCCGGCATGATCCTGGTCGGCTTCGTGCTGACCCTGGCCAGCACCGCCGCCGGCCTGGTCCCGCCCTACCTGACGATGCCGTTGCTCGACGACGTGCTCATCCCGCATCAGAACGGCCGGCCGGTGCAGTTCAGCCTGGTGTACGGCTATCTCGCCGGTCTGGCCGGCGCGGCCCTGCTCGCCTGGCTGCTCGACTGGGCGCGTTCGTTCGTCTCGGCCTGGGTCAGCGAGCGCATCAGCGCCGACCTGCGCCAGCAGACTTACGCCCACCTGCAAACGCTGTCGCTGGAGTTTTTTGGCGGCAAGCGCACCGGCGACCTGATGTCGCGCGTCGGCAGCGATACCGACCGCCTGTGCAACTTCCTCTCGGCGCACCTGGTCGATTTCTCCACCGACATCCTGATGATCCTGATGACGGCGGCCATCCTGCTGAGCATCGACCCGATGCTGGCGCTGGCCACCCTCTGCCCGTTCCCGATCATCGTCTGGCTGGTCAACTGGGTGCGCGGCCGGCTGCTGCGCGGCTACCGCCGGGGTACGGTCGCGTGGGCCGAGATGACCAACGTGCTCGCCGACACCATTCCGGGCATCCGCGTCGTCAAGGCGTTCGCCCAGGAGCAGCGCGAGATCGAACGCTTCAACGCCGCCAACGACCGGGTCTTGCACGCCAACCAACGCGTGAACCTGACCTGGTCGTTCTTCGGCCCGGTGGTCACGCTGCTGACCACGCTCGGCTTGCTCGTCGTCTGGGGCTTCGGCGCGTGGCGGGTGTATCACGCGCACATCACGGTGGGCGTGCTGACCGCCTTCCTGGCGTACATCACCCGCTTCTACACGCGCAGCGAATCGATGATCCGCATCTTCTCGAATACTCAGCGGGCGGCGGCCAGCGCTCACCGCATCTTCGAGATCATCGACCGCGTGCCGAGCGTGCCCGAACCGAAAGACCCCGTGCAGCCCGGCCGACTGGAAGGCCGCATCGAGCTGGAAGCGGTGCGCTTCAGCTACGGCCCGCGCGAGGTGCTGCACGGCATCGACCTGACCATCGAGCCGGGCGAGATGATCGGCCTGGTCGGGCACAGCGGTGCAGGCAAGACGACGCTCACGAACCTGCTGTGCCGCTTCTTCGACGTGGCCAGCGGCGCGATCCGCGTCGATGGCACCGATATTCGCTCGTTCCCGGTCGAGGCGTATCGCCGCAACATCGGCATCGTCTTGCAGGAGCCGTTCCTGTTTTACGGCACGGTCGCGGAGAACATTGCTTACGGGCGGCCCGATGCCTCGCGGGAAGCCATCGTGGCCGCCGCGCGCGCCGCCCGCGCCCACGAGTTCATCCTGCGGCTGCCCGACGGCTATGACTCCCTGGTCGGCGAGCGCGGCCAGTCGCTGTCCGGCGGCGAACGCCAGCGCATCGCCATCGCCCGCGCCCTGCTCATCGACCCGCGCATCCTCATTCTCGACGAGGCCACCTCGTCGGTGGACACGGAAACCGAGCGCGACATTCAAGCAGCGCTGGAGAACCTGACGAAGGGCCGCACGACCATCGCCATCGCTCACCGGCTGAGCACGCTGCGCCGGGCGAATCGCATCGTCGTGCTGGATCGCGGGAATATCGTCGAGACCGGCACGCACCACGACCTGCTGCGGCTGCGCGGCGCGTATTCTCGGTTGCACAAGGCCCAGCTTGAAATGGTCCAGGGGCACGCGGTATAGCCAAAGTGGGTCAGGCTTTCCAGCCTGACCGCAGCGCCCCAACTTTGCCGTAGTCGGGGTGGCGCGCTGTACGTCGGGCTTTCCAGCCCGACCGCAGCGACGGAGACTGGACCGTGTTTCGGCGACCCGGCGCGCGGCAAGCCGGTGTTGCGGCGGTCGGGCTGGAAAGCCCGACGTACCAGAGGCCGCTGGCGCCACTGTCAGGCTGGAAAGCCTGACCTACGAGTACCAGAGAGTCGTCATGCACCACGAACGCAACGGCCACAGCGCGAGTACGATCCACCTCGCGGCGGACGCGCAGGGCCGGCTCGTGTTCACCGATCCCCACGGCACCACGCATACGGCCGTCGAGCCGGTGCGCGCCTTCCCGATCTCGGCTCCGCGCCACGGCATCGCCCTGTGCGACGCCGACGGCCGGCAGCTGCACTGGATCGAAGCCCTCGACGCGCTGCCCGTCGCCGAGCAGAAGCTGCTCGAAGACGCCCTCGCCCGCCGGCAGTTCGTGCCCACGGTGCGCCGCATTCTGCGCGTCTCGCGCGTGGTGGAGCCTTCGGACTGGGAGGTCGAAACGGACCGCGGCATCGCCCGCTTCTCGCTGCGCAGCGAAGAGGACGTCCGCCGTCTCGCGGGACACCGGGCGCTCGTGACCGACGCCCACGGCATCCGCTACCTGATCCCCGACCTGCGCGACCTCGATCCGTTCAGCAGCCGGATTCTGGAGCGGTATTTGTGAGGCGAATTGGCGACAACGCAATCGAGGATATGTCCAAGCACGGCGTTGCCTGGGTTGCTTACCGCGAAGCGGTAGTAAAACAGCCGCTGTGCTCCGGACCCGGAGGCCCGCAGACTCGATAATCGGAACACTGCATGCGGCTTTGTCGGGTGGAATTCAACCCAGTCTCTTGACTCGGCGCGGGGATTGTTTAGTGTGGGAGACAGCCACCATGCCAGCGCCGGTCCCGCCGCCTGTGTCCTGCCTGCACGCTGCCACGACGAGGTAATACATGGGCTTTGGACCGAACGGCTGAGCCACGCGGCCGAGGCGTCGTCGCTGCCGCGCCAGTCGGGGCAGCCACCCGGACGCGGGTTGTCACCGTATTGCCCGCTCGTTCAGCGACGAGCGCGCGGGCCACTTACCAACCTCCGTCAACACCATGCGACGCTGCTACTCTTCACTCGCCTTGCTCCTGGCCGGCAGCGGCCTGCTGGCACTCGCGAGCCAGCTGACGGCCGACGCGCCGCCCGCGCAGTGGCCTTTCAACCGTCTCACGCGGCCGGCGGTCCCCACCGTGGGCGACACCGCCAGCGTCGTCAACGCGGTCGATCACTTTATCCGCGCGCCGCAGGAAAAAGCCGGCATCCGCCCGAACCCCACCGCCGACCGCGCCACCCTCCTCAACCGCGTCACCTATGACCTCACTGGCCTGACGCCGACCGCCGAGGAGTTCGAGGCGTTTCGCAACGACTCCCGGTCCGATGCCTACGAGCGCGTCGTGGACCGTCTGCTGGCTTCCCCGCAGTTCGGCGAACGCTGGGCACAGCACTGGCTCGACTTGGTCCGCTACGCCGAGACCGACGGCTTCAAGCTCGACCACACCCGGCCCGACGCCTGGCGCTACCGCGACTACGTGATCCGGGCATTCAACAGCGATTTGCCCTACGACCGCTTTCTGCGCCAGCAGCTGGCCGGCGACGAGCTGGAGCCCGAGAACCCGGACGCTCGCATTGCCACCGGCTTCTTCCGGCTGCACCCCGAGGAAACCAACGGCGCGAACTACAAGCAGATTCGCCAGGACATTCTCGACGACATCACCGACGTGTTCGGCTCGGCGGTCCTCGGCCTGACCCTGGGCTGCGCCCGCTGCCACAACCACAAGTTCGATCCGCTCAAGCAGAAGGAATACTTCCAGCTGCAAGCCTACTTCGCCGGCATCCTCCAGCGCAACGACCTGCCGCTGGTCCCGACCGCCGAGAAGGAACAGTACGACCGGCAGCTGGGGGCCTGGCAGGCAGCGACGCGCGGCATCCGCGCCGAGATCGACCAGCTGCTCCGCCCGGTGGGCACGGAGGTGTTTCAGGAACTGGTCGTCACGCTCGACGACGAATCGCAGGATGCGCTGAAGACGCCGGGCGAGAAGCGCACGCCGATGCAGCAGCAACTGGCCCTGCTGGCCGGCAAGCAGATCGAACGCCGCTACGCCCGCATGTATCGCCGCTTGCCGGCCGACCGCCGGGCGCGCTACGACGCCTTGCAGCAGCAGCTCGCGACGCACGACAGTCTGAAGCCACAGCCGATCCCGACGGCGATGGGCGTCTGCGAGGTCGGCCCGCAGCCGCCGGCGACGCACCAGCTGGCCAACGGCAACTACCTCAAGCCCGGCCCAGCGGTGGAGCCCGGCACCCCGGCTTGCCTGGAAGTCGAGGCCGTCCGCCCGACGCCAAGTCCCAGCAGCAGCGGCCGACGCGCGGCACTGGCGGCCTGGGTCTGCCGGCCGGACCATCCGCTCACCAGTCGCGTCATCGTCAACCGGCTCTGGCAGCAGTATTTCGGCAAGGGCATCGTCGCCACCCCGAACGACTTCGGCTTCACCGGGGAACGCGCCACGCACCCCGCACTGCTCGACTATCTCGCCACCGAACTGGTCCGCAATCGCTGGCAGCTGAAGAGTATTCACCGGCTGATCGTCACCTCGGCGACCTATCAGCAGGATGCCAACCCGCACGATAACCCGACGGAGGCCCGCGCGGTCCAGGCTGATCCGAGCAACCGCCTGCTCTGGCATGCCCGCGTCCGCCGTCGCGACGCCGAGTCGATCCGCGATGCCATGCTGCAAGTCGCCGGTCGGCTTAACCCGCGCATGGGCGGCGTCAGCGCACTGCCGGAACTGCCGCCGCAGGTCATGGAAAGCCGCTACGCCTGGTACCCGGACGCCCGCGCCGTGGACCGCAACCGCCGTTCGGTCTACGTCTATGCCCGACGCAACCTGCCGTTCCCGTTGTTCGCCGCCTTCGACGCGCCTGACCGCGTCAACAGCTGCCCGACGCGCTCCGCGACCATCACCGCCCCGCAGGCGCTGACCCTCCTGAACAGCGAATTCACGATGAACCAGGCGCGATTCCTGGCTGGCCGGCTACTGTCCCGACACGGCGGCGACTTGAAGGCCGTCATCCGTCAGGCGTACATCGACGTCTTCGGCCGCCAGGTCGCGGCCGACGAGGTTGCCTTTGACGAGCAATACGTGCAGCGCGCCGCCGAGTTGATCGCCGCCGAGGACGAACTGGACGCCGACCTGGCCCCCGACCCGCTGCCGGAAGGCCCGACGGCTCCGCTGGCCCTGGCCGTCGTCGATTTTTGCCATGCCCTGTTGAATTCGGCCGAGTTCCTGTACGTCGAATAGGGATTGGCGAACGAAAGTAGGTCAGGCTTTCCAGCCTGACAAGGTAGGTCAGGCTTTCCAGCCTGACAGCAGCGCCCCGGAATGTGCCGCCAGCCGAGGGCGCTTCCGTCAGGCTGGAAAGCCTGACCTACGAAACACCGTCCAGTTGTTCGGAATCACCATGACGCTTCCTCGCCAGCATCAGGTATTACAGCCAGTCTCTCGCCGTGACTTTCTCTGGCGCGCGGGTGCGGGCTTTGGCGGCCTGGCTTTCTCCGCGTTGCAAGCCTGGAACGCGCAGGCGGCCCCTGCCGCGGCGGCGAACATGCTGGCCCCGAAGCCGCCGCACATCAAGGCCCGGGCGCGGCGCGTCATCTGGTGCTTCATGGATGGTGGGCCGAGCCACCTCGACCTGTTCGACCCCAAACCGGAACTGACCAAGCTCGACGGCAAGCCGCTGCCCGCCAGTTTCAAGCGGCCGGTGACGGCGATGGGCGTGACCGCGCACGCGCCGCTGCTGGCCTCGCGCCGCATCTTCAAGCAGCATGGCCAGGCGGGGCACTGGGTCAGCGACTGGTATCCCGAAATCGCCGGGTGTGCGGACGACCTGGCCATCGTCCGCAGCTGCCGGGCCGACGGCCTGACGCACGTCGCCAGCGTGCTGCAAATGAACACCGGCAGCCTGCTGCAAGGCCGGCCCTCGCTGGGCGCCTGGTCGATTTACGGCCTGGGCAGCGAGAGCGACCGCCTGCCCGGCTTCGTGGTCCTCGCCGATTCGTCGAACGATCCACCCGGCGGCACGCCCAACTGGGGCACGGGCTTCATGCCGGCTGCCTATCAGGGCACCCGCTTCGCGGAGGGCAGCTCGCCCATCCTGTTCACCGACGCCCCCGAAGGCATGAGCGGTGCCCGCCAGCGCGCCAAGCTCGACTTCATCCAGGCGCTGAACCGCCGCTACAACGCCGAGCAGCAGGCCGGCGACGCGATCTCGGCCCAGATCAACGCCTACGAGCTGGCCTTCCGTATGCAGAGCGCTGCTCCGGAGGTCGTCGATCTCTCCAAGGAAACCGAGGAGACGAAGAAGCTCTACGGACTGGACCAGCCCGAAACCGAAAAGAACGGCAGGAACTGCCTGCTGGCCCGCCGGCTGATTGAGCGCGGCGTGCGCTTCGTGCAAATCTACATGGGCGCGGGCACCCGCTGGGACGCGCACAGCGACCTGGAAGGCAACCACGGCAAGTATTGCAAGGAAAGCGACCGGCCCATCGCCGGCCTGTTGAAGGACCTGAAGCGCCGCGGCCTGCTGCAAGACACGCTGGTGGTCTGGGGCGGTGAGTTCGGCCGCACGCCGATGAGCGAAAGCGGCAACGGCCGCGACCACAACCCCTACGGCTTCACCATGTGGCTAGCGGGCGGCGGCGTGAAGCCGGGCTACAGCTACGGCACCACCGACGACCTCGGCCTCTACGCGGTGGACAAGCCCGCCCACGTCCACGACATCCACGCCACCATCCTGCACCTGCTCGGCCTGGACCACAAGCAACTCACCTTCCCCCACGACGGCCGCGACGAACGCGCCACGGTCAACGGCGGGCGAATTCTGCATGATCTGGTAGCCGGTTGAGACCCCGACCCATGTCGCGTCGCCATTAAATCGCCAGCTTCGCGTGCTTCCATTTCAGCGCCTGACCCAGCAGGGGGAGTCCAATCCTTTTCGCTCCGAATTTGGGAGCATTGCACCACGCTCCCATAATCGGAGCGATGAGAAAATCAACCCATACGCCGGAATACGCGGCACTTTGCGCCGAAATCCGCACTGCGCGTAAGTCGGCAGGGCTGTCACAGCGGGACTTAGCAAGCCGATTAGCCGTCCCTCCTAGCTGGGTCTCTAAAGTCGAGACCGGTGAGCGACGACTCGATCTCGTCGAGTTCTGCTGGGTCGTGAGTACCTGTGGTATCGACCCACTACCTCTGTTCAAGCGGTTGGCCGCAGAAATCGCTCGGCGATCATCCACGCCAAAAAAGGCGAGAGGCGGTCAATCAAAATGACCGCGCCTCTTGACATTAATCGCCGGAAGTTGCTGGAAGCCGCCTTCTGGATGCCGTCGGTCCAGACGATGGTTTCTCGAAAGTCGAGCATCACTAACGCCTTTGTCAGCGCCATCATCCCTACGATTAACCCGTCCGCAGAGGAGATTCAGCAAGCATTGACCATTCTCGGAATGGAACCGACGGACCTGCGCTGCGCCTATTGCGGAGACCGCGCAACTGAATGGGACCATCTCCGCCCACTTGTGGACAAGCGGCGGCCAACCGGCTTTATTTCCGAGATCGCGAATCTTGTCCCATCATGTGGCAAATGCAATCAGAGCAAGGGAAACAAGGCCTGGCGCGTTTGGATGTTGAGCAAAGCCAAGCTTTCCCCCACAGGGCGAGGTATTCCACTCATCCCGGATCGCATTGAGAGACTGGAGGCGTATGAGCAATGGCGTTGCCCTGTGAGAGTAGCATTCGAGACAGTCTTGAACGCTGAGGAGTGGGAGGCGTATTGGAAAACATGTGAGGAAGTAATCTCACAGTTGCGGACCTGCCAAGAGGTTGCGGACGCAATTCGTGCCCGGATAATTCAGAGGATTCGTCAAACGTAGTCGAGCAAACCACATATGTACTCTCGAGTTTGCCGGCAATGATTCAGGTTGTCGGCGTCGTCGCAACCGGCGCCTTTGAAAGCGATAGCCAGGACTGCTACGGACTAGGTCGTGAATGTTACCAAGGGCGCGGTCACGCGAACGCCTCGACCAGCCGTGGGGAGTGAGCGAACGCCAGGGAGTTTATTCCTTATCGGCATGCCTGGCCTGCTTCCGTGGCCTGTTCCAGTAAGGGCTCTTGCATTTGGGACAAACGCGCGGTTCCTGACCGCGGTCGCGCGGCACCCATTCGTGGGCGCAGCGCTCGCAGCGGAAGCCCCAGACCTGCAAGCGGACTTTGGCCATGCGCGCAGTTTACACGAGTGATCGGCGATTTTCAAGTATGATACTGTGGAGGTAGAGCTTTGTGGCGGCGTGAAGCCGGGCTACAGCTACGGCACGACCGACGACCTCGGCCTCTACGCCGTGGACAAACCGGCCCACGTCCACGACATCCACGCCACCATCCTGCACCTACTCGGCCTGGACCACAAGCAACTCACCTTCCCCCACGACGGCCGCGACGAACGCGCCACGGTCAACGGCGGGCGTATCTTGCACGACATTGTTAGCGGCTGAAGTCACTGCTTGCCGAGCAATAAATCCGTTTCCCAGCCATAATGCCTCCATAGCGAGAAGCCTATCAGTGATGAGGACCAGGGCCAAGCCCGGGGTCCCCTGTGAGTGGAACTACTTTTTGCCTGGGCGCTGCGGCGTCTTCAATTCCTGCGGGATGTCCTG
>JAEUIF010000887.1 GCA_016795185.1 Planctomycetia bacterium
TGGCACGTCCCTCGGTACTCCGAGGGCGTGGGGAGCGACTCGCACGCCCTCGGAGTACCGAGGGACGTGCCACCCAGCATTCCTTCGGGCAACATCCTATTTGACGATGCATTAGGTCCGCCAAATTCCCGCGTGCGAGAGTGGCGGACCCAAGACCGGACCCGAGCCAAAGGCCGTGGGTGCGTGTTCTGCCGGCGCTGCGGCCGGCGCGGGCTGTGGGGTCGCCAGTCGCCGGCATGGACGCCGAAGCCGGGACTTCCAGTGTCGCTTGCCCAGCGCTGAACCGAAGAAACCAGAGGCGAGGCCGGTGAGTCCCGCTTCGCCTCCGCGCCGCCGAGCGGCCCGGCAGACCGCGAAAGGAGTCGTCGATGGGTAGGAAGCCCTGGGAGTCCGTGCGCCGCCCGTTCGTGTGGACCGCGCTGGCCTGGTTGCTGGCGACGAGCGCGAGTTGGGGCCAGGAAGGGCTGGAACTTCCCGCCATCGCCGAGCCCGCCGAGAAGCCGGTCACCGCCGCACCGGCCGAAGGCAAAGCGGATTCCGCCGCGCCGGCCGACGCCAAGGACGCGGACAAGGCTCCCGAGTGCCCGAACCCGTGGGCCAAGGTGCCGCCGGTGCGCGTCATTCCGCCTGCCGGCAACTTCTCGAACGCACCGACGGATCCGGGCTACTACTCGGTCGTCGACTGGCTGCGGCACGAATACCGCGAGAAGCCGCCGCGCTTCCTGTACTCGTCGTTGTTCGTCATTCCGTACTCATTCTTCGACGCCGATTTCCGCTACCTCGACGACCCGAAGACCCCGCCGAAGAACTTTCTGGAAGAGATTCACCGCGTCCACCTCGGCGACTGCTGGCTCTTCAATACCGGCGGTCAGGTCTGGTGGCGGCACATGCACGAAATCAACAGCCGGCTGACCGGCGTCACCAACGACTACGACCTGGTCCGCACCCGCGCCTTCATGGACCTGTGGTACAAGGACCAGTTCCGCTTCTTCCTGGAATACATCGACGCGCATACGTTCAACCAGGATTTGCCGCCCGCGCCCATCGACGTCAACCGCTCGGACTTCCTGAACCTGTTCGTCGAGGCCAAGATCGCCGAGATCGATGAGAAGCCGGTCTACGCCCGCGTCGGCCGTCAGGAACTGCTGTTCGGTTCACAACGGTCGATTTCGCCGCTCGACTGGGCCGCCACGCGGCGGACGTTCCAGGGCGTGCGCGCCTACCGGCCGGGCGAGAAATGGGACTTCGACGCCTTCTGGGTCAAGCCGATCCTCGTGAATCCATCGCGCATCGATTCCTGGGACGAGGAGCGCAACTTCGTCGGCCTGTGGGCCACGCACCGGCCGAAGGCAGGGCACTTCCACGACTTCTACCTGCTGTGGCTGGAGGACCGCTCGCCGACGCCGAATCTGCAAGACCCGGTCGCGGTGCCGTACAACGTCTACACGGGCGGCACGCGCCTGTGCGGCAAGGAAGACCAGTGGCTGTGGGACCACGAGTTCATGCTGCAACTCGGCGACCGCAGCGGGCAGACCATCGTGGCGGGGGCAGCCACCGTCAGCGGCGGGTATCACTTCAAGGATGCGCCGCTGAACCCGACGCTCTGGCTCTGCTATGATTTCGCTTCCGGCAGCCAGAACCGCGACGGTGAAACGTTCAACACGTTCAACCAGCTGTTCCCTTTCGGGCACTACTATCTGGGCTGGCTGGACCTGGTCGGCCGGCAGAACATCCACGACGTCAACGCCCACCTGTTCCTGTATCCGACGAATTGGTGGTTCGTCTGGCTGCAATTCCACCATTTCGAGCTGGCCAGCGCCCGCGACGCCCTGTTCAACACGGCCGGCGTGCCGCTGCGCTTCGATCCGAGCGGCTGGGCCGGGCGGCAGGTGGGCAATGAAATCGACATCGTCATCAACTTCCACCTGTGCCAGCACGCCAACATCCTGGTCGGCTACTCGCACCTGTACGCCGGCGATTTCATCCGCGACACCGCGCCCACGCCAGCCGCCGCCCGCGACCCGGAGTTGTTCTACCTGCTGGTCGATTTCCGCTGGTAAGTGTTCAGGCGGTGGGCAATGGGCTGGGGGAACCGCGCACCGCACGGAGTAACAGGCTGAATGAGAAGTTCCGGCAAAAGCGGTAAGTCCTGGCCGGGCATTCGCTTGACTCCCTTGACGGGAGACCTTATAAGTTGTGATTAGACGAAACCTGGGTCGTGGGCGTCCTCGGTGACCGTCACTGCCACTAACAAAACGATGAAACGCCTCCTGTCAGGAACGCTCTGCCGCTACCTCGGCAGCCGCTTGCGGCTGGCGCTGGTGCTCGCGCTCGTCCTGACGACGCTGGTCGCTCCCGTGAAGCTGCCGGCGGAATTCTGGCAGATCATCTCGTCCGAGTCCCACGAGGAAACGCGGACCGAGTCCAAGGGCGAAGACCCGGAAGCGGTGGTCCGCACTACCACGAAGACCAGTCGCCGGGTGCGCAAGGCCGACTGCGTCGTCCATCTGGCCCACCTGTCCGAAAGCGAACGGCTGCCGCTGATCGCACCAATCCACGCGCCCGCTGCACCGCCCACGACACCCCACCATCTGCCGAATCTGAGCGCCAATCTGCGCTGCTAGCCGCTTTCTCGCCACTCTATTCCTGCTCTCGATAAAGCCAGCACAGGTAGGGCGCGCATCCCGCGGATGTCTCCTGCCTCGCTGTTTCATCGAGCGCCAATCTCCATGACTTACTGCCGCCGTCGCCGGCCGTTCGGCCCGATCGCGGCAACTCCGTGTCAGTCCTTGACGGCTGACGAACACACCAACCATGTGGTCCGTGGCGGCGCGCGAGCGCTCCCGTTCCAGACCGCCGAACCGAACCGGAGGCAACGATGAAAAGACTGGTCCAGGGAGTGCATCACTTCCAATCGAACATCTTCAGCTCGCAACAGGAACTGTTCGAGCGACTAGCGCACGGTCAGAACCCGGATGCGCTGTTCATTACTTGCTCGGATTCGCGGATTAATCCGAACCTCATCACGCAGACCGAACCGGGCGAACTGTTCATTCTGCGCAACGCGGGCAATCTCGTGCCGCCGTTCGGCGCTTCCAACGGCGGCGAGGGGGCGACCATCGAACTGGCAGTCGCCGGCCTGGGGATCAAAGACATCATCGTCTGCGGCCATTCGCACTGCGGGGCGATGAAGGCGCTGCTGAACCTGGAGAACGGCGACCAGGGGCCGCCCATGCCGGTCTTCCGCAGCTGGCTGAACCACGCCGAAGCGACGCGGCGCATTGTCCGCGACAAGTATCCCGGATTGAAGGGCAGCGACCTGCTCAACGTGACCATTCAGGAGAACGTCCTGGTGCAGCTGGAGAACCTGCGCTCGCACCCAACGGTCGCCGCCGGATTGTCGCGTGGCGTGCTGAAGCTGCATGCCTGGGTCTACAAGATCGAAACGGGACAAGTGTTCGCCTACGATCCGGAACAGGGACAGTTCGCGCCGCTTTCGGATCGTTCCCCGGTGCCCATGCCAGCGCCCGCCCGCTTGACGGCCGCACTGTCGATTTGAACATCGGAGGCCAACTCGGCCTCTCCACGCCGGTTGCCTTGCTCCGTGCCTGCGACCATCCTGCCGACACCAGTCGTCGGCTGAACGGGTCGCGGGATCGGTCGCTCGGCATGAAACCGGACTACCCGCTCGGCAGTCCGCAGTGACTTTGCCCGGAAGGAGTGCTTACCGTGGATCGGGAATACAAGCCCGAGGGACCGCCGGGTCTCTTCGGCAAATTGAAGTGCGACTTGCTCGCCTCCGTCGTGGTCTTCCTGGTAGCCCTGCCGCTGTGCATGGGCGTGGCCATCGCCTCGGGCGTGCCGGCCGACAAGGCTGCCGCCCTCGGCATCATCTCCGGCATCGTCGGCGGGTTGGTCGTCGGCTTGCTCGCGGGCTGTCCGCTCCAGGTCACCGGCCCCGCTGCTGGGTTGGTGGTCATCGTCGGACAGCTCATCAGCGAACGCGGTTTCGAGGCGCTCGGGGCGATCATCGTGGTCGCCGGCGTGGCGCAAATCCTCGCGGGGCTCATCGGCGTCGGACAATGGTTTCGCGCCGTGTCGCCCGCCGTCATCCAGGGCATGCTCGCCGGCATCGGCGTGCTGATCCTCGCCAGCCAGTTTCACGTCATGGTCGATGACATCCCGCCCGGCAGCGGCAAGGAATTCGGCGGCATCATCAACCTCAGTACCATTCCGGAAGCCGTCTGGAAGGGCGTGACGGAGGAAAAGCACCAGGCGGCGGCCATGGTCGGCTTGCTGACGATCATCGCCATCATCGTCTGGAGCGCCTTCGTTCCGAAGCGATTGAAATTCTTCCCCGCGCCGCTCTTCGGCGTGCTGCTCGGCGCCGCGCTGGCGCGGTCGCTGGGGCTGGAGTTGCAGTACATTAGCGTGCCGGACAACCTGGCCGATTCGCTCACGCTGCCGACCGTCAGCTTCTGGGAACGGTTCCTCGACTGGTCGATCATCGCCGCTGGCCTGGGCATGGCCTTCGTGGCCAGTGCCGAATCCCTGCTGACGGCCACCGCCGCCGACGCGATGCAGCAGCACGCGCCGCGCACGAAGTACGGCCGCGAGCTGGTCGCGCAGGGCGTGGGCAACCTGACCTGCGGCCTCCTGGGGGCGCTGCCGGTGACGGGCGTCATCGTCCGTACCGGGGCCAATATCCAGATGGGGGCGCGGACGCGCGGCGCCTCGATGCTGCACGGCTTCTGGCTGCTGGTCTTCGCCGCCCTGTTCCCCTTCGTGCTGCGGCTGATTCCCGTGGCGAGCCTGGCGGCCATCCTGGTCTACACCGGCTATAAGCTGGTGAGCGCCAAGGCCATCAAGGCGCTGCTGGCTTACGGCAAGGGTGAAGTCGCCGTCTACGGCGCAACCCTGGTTACCATCGTCGTACTCGACCTGCTGACGGGCATCCTGGTGGGCGTTGGCCTGGCGATCATCAAGTTGCTGTACACCTTTAGCCATCTGCGCGTCCGGCTGGTGGTGGATGACGGCCGCACGGTGCTCTACCTGCAAGGAGCCGCCACGTTCATCCGGTTGCCCAAGCTGGCCGCCGCGCTGGAGAAAGTGATGCCCAACACCGAACTGCATGTCCACTTCGAGGAGTTGACCTACATCGACCACGCCTGCCTCGACCTGTTGATGAACTGGGAGAAGCAGCACGAGGCCACGGGCGGCAGCCTGGTGATCGACTGGGACGGCCTGATGGCCAAGTTCCAGGGACCGAAGGAAGCCGTCGCGATTCGGAAACGCGACCCGCACGCTGCGGGACAGAACGGCGACGGTTACGTTCCGCCTCCG